>NZ_SJXI01000069.1:0-4950 GCF_004337455.1 Parafrankia sp. BMG5.11
CGGCGCTACCAGATCTTGAATGTCGGGGTCTGTTGATCAGTCCGACCTGTTCGGGTATGGGCTGGTCGCCCGGCACCTACACGATCATCCGGCGGGTCAGGGTCCTCGCCGAGGAGATCTCCCGGGACCCCCGCTCCCGGCGACGGCGCACCATCCCGAATGGTCAGCTTGCTCTGGCGCTGGAAGGTGTCGCCGACCACGCCTGGGCGGTCAGCTTCCTCGTCGCGAACATCCCCACCGACGAGCCGGACGGCATCGGCCGATCATCATCGAGGCGGGCCGGGGACGTGGCGGGGGCCGGTCCAGCCTGGTGATCTTGGCGCTGACGCGGCCGGACAGACATGGCCCGGCCTACTTGGGTAGCCCGGTGGCCAGATCGGCCCCTTGCGCATCTCGGCCGACTTGTATACAACAAGGGTCCTGTATACAAGGTAGATCCGAAGGGGCAACGGTCGATGATGCTGGCCCGGGCATCGATGGCGGGGTCGACCGCGTTCATGGCCGTCGCCGAGCGGTCGTCTACGCGTTGGCATTGGCTCGGCGTGCCTGTCTTTCATGTGGTGTCGGAATCGATGTGCGACGACTCCGAACCAGAGGTGCGCACCGCGCTCGTCGACGCCCGCGTCTTCCCGCAAAGCTGGATCGGGCTGTGGCGGATCGCGAGCCTGCTGTGAGCGGCCGAGATCGCCGTACTCGACGTGAGGAAGGCGCAAAGGGGACTGTTGTGTTTGGAGAAGGCATGGCATGCCATGCCCGGTTGGGCTCGGTGATCAGACGGCGAGGGCGAGTTCGGTGAACGCGGCCGACAGATTGAGATGGTGATCAGCGCCGACGCCGAGTTCGTAGTTACGGCCACTTGCAACAGTGCCCCCTCTCCCAAGGATCAAGGAAGCGAGTTGCGTGGTTCTCACTGCTGCGGGACGGGTCCGTCGCAGCCTGCTGGTGGTGCTGCTGGTCACCATGGGGTGCGGTGGGGTTGCTGAGCCTGACGCCAGGTTCGGTGGCCTCGGTCATCCTGGGTGAGAACGCGACCCCGGAGGCGGTCGTGGCGCTGAACGCGAAGCTGAGCATGGACAAGCCGCTGTGGTCGCAGAACTGAACTGGCTGTGGGATGCGGTGCGGGCACCGCCTCGGCCAAGTAGTCCCCGAGTTGTTCGTTCCTCCTCCTTCCAATCCTGAATGCTGACTCCCGACTGCTGATGAGAGGTCAACAATGATCCGTAGGACGCGATTACTCGCCACCGTTGTCGTGTGCTGTGTGGCGCTTGTGCTGGGGGCGTGTGGTGGTGGCGACGATCCCGCCTCGTCCACGGACGCCTCCGGTGAGCCGGTGGCAGGCGGCAACGGGCGGATCCTCACGCTGAGCGATCCACGCACCCTGGATCCGGCGGCCCTCGGCAACGCGTACGCGTCCGGCGCCTTCCTGGGCAACGCCTTGTACGGGACGTTGATGACCAACGATGAGGCCGGTGAGGTCCAGTACTCGATGGCCGAGTCGTTCACCACGAACGACAACGGCGCCACCTTCACTCTGAAGCTGCGGCCGGGACTGGTGTTCTCCGATGGCACCCCGCTGAACGCCGAGGCCGTGAAGTTCAACTGGGACCGGATCAAGGACCCGGCCGTTGGCCTGGCCAACCGGGCGGAGGCGTCGACGATCGCCTCGTCCGAGGTGGTGGACGACGTCACGCTGAAGGTCACCTTGGCCACCCCTGTGCCGAGGTACGCCCAGTCCGTCATTACCTCGACGATGAACTGGATCGCCTCACCCGCCGCCCTGGAGAAGGGCCAGCAGGCCTTCGACGCGAAGCCGATCGGCGCGGGACCGTTCACTCTGCAGAGCTGGACCCGGCAGGCCGCCATCGAGCTCGTCAAGAACCCCCGCTACTGGGACGCGCCCAAGCCCTACCTCGACCGCCTCACCCTCCGCTCGGCGCTCGACGCCAGCCAGCGTCTCAACACGGTGATCAGTGGGGGGGCGGACGTGGCCGTCGAGTCGAACTGGCTCAACGTCGACAAGGCCACTGAGGCGGGTCTGCCGACCGACGTCATGCAGCTCAACGGCGGCATCTACATCGCACTGAACATGCGCAGAGCACCATTCGACGACATTCGTGCTCGGCAGGCCGTCGCCGCGGCACTGGACTTGGACGCGCTGAACCTCGCGGCCTACAACGGCACCGCGCAGCTGGCCGACACGTTGTTCACCGACGCCTCGCCCTTCTACTCGGAGACGCCGCTGCGCAAGACGGACAGGGCGACCGCGCAGCGGCTCTTCGACGAGCTGGCCGCCGAGGGCAAGCCGGTGTCCTTCACGTTCACCGCCACCCCCAGCACCGATAGCCGGGCGATCACGCAGAACGTCCAGGCCCAGCTCAGCAGCTTCAACAACGTCAAGGTCCAAATCAAGATCATTGATATCGCGGAGCTGGCCGGGCTGCGCACGACCCACGACTTCGACGCGACTGTCTCGTCCGCGTTCTTCCCGGACCCTGAGCCGCGGTTGTGGACGACCTTCCACGGGAGCTCGGCGGCGAACCTGCCCGGTATCGACGACCCGGAACTCAACGACGCCCTGCTGGCCGGCCGGACCGAGGCCTCGGAGGAGGAGCGCAAGGCGGCCTACGAGACGCTGCAGCAGCGGCTGACCAAACTGGCTCCGGTGATCTTCCTCATGCGGGCGGCCCCCAGCACCATCGCGGGCAAGAACGTCGGCGGTCTCGTGCAGTACGGCCTCGGCTCACTGCTGCCCGAGGAGCTGTGGATCCAGCAGTAGCCGCTGTTCCCGGATGACGGATGAGCGGTCGCCGCGTCCCATGAATGCTGGGGGCTGCTGCGTCGTGCAGAGGGGAGAGACGCCGGAAGGTCTACTGGTCAGCAGCCCGGCTGCCCGCGCGTCGCCCCGGCTCGCCTTGGTGTTGTTCGGGCTCGCGGTCGCTGCGGGAACCGAGACCGGGTACACCCAGTCCGTCGCCGTCCGGCCGTCACAGGGGAGCAGGAACCCGGAAAGGGGGAAGACATGACCGATGACCAGTTCGACGTGGTCGTGCTCGGGATGGGGCCGGGCGGGGAGGTCGCGGCCTCCCGGCTGCTGGCCGCCGGCCGGCGGGTGGCCGCGGTGGAACGGGAACTGATCGGCGGCGAGTGTGCCTACTGGGCGTGTGTGCCGTCCAAGACGCTGCTACGCCCACCCGAGGCCGCCGCCGAGGCCGACCGGGCCGTCGGCGTGACCCGCCCAGCGCTGGACTGGCCGGCGCTGCGCGACTACCGGGACTGGATGATCCGTCACCTCGACGACTCCGGGCAGGTCGCCGACTACGAGAAGCAGGGCGCCACCGTGGTGAGGGGCACCGGCCGACTCGCGGGCCGTACCCCCGACGGCCAGCTGCGGGTACAGGTCAACGACCGGATGCTGGCGGCCGACGACGTCATCGTCGCGACCGGCTCGCACCCGGCCCGCCCGCCGATCGACGGGCTGGACGGCGTGCCGGTGTGGACGAACCGGGAGGCCACCACGTTGGCCGACGTCCCCGGCCGGGTGGCGATGCTCGGCGGCGGCGCGGTCGCGGTCGAACTCGGCCAGTTCCTCGCCCGTATGGGCGCCCAGGTGACTGTCCTCGAGCGCGGCGACCGGCTGGTGACCCGGGAGGAACCGCGCGTCGGTGCGCTCACCCAGACCGCGCTGGCCGCGGACGGCGTCGACGTGCGGGTCGGCCGGCAGGTCCGCCGCGCCACCCGCACCGGCGACGGCGCCCGCCTCGACCTGGACGACGCCACCACGGTGGACGTCGACGTTGTCGTGCTCGCCGCGGGCCGCCGTCCACAGGTCCACAACCTGGGGTTGGACACCGTCGGCATCGACGTCGCCGCTCTGGACGGACGCGGTCTGCGGGTCGATGAGCACTGCCGGTTCGGTCAGGGGTTGTGGGCCGTCGGTGACGTCACCGGGCAGGCGCTGTTCACCCACGTCGCGAAATACCAGGGCCGCGTCGTCGCGGACACGCTGTGCGGCCGGCCGCGGCGCGCGGTCTACCAGGGCATCCCACGGGTCATCTTCGCCGACCCGGAGATCGCCGCCGTCGGGCTGACCACCAGCCAGGCCCACCACCGTGGCATCGACGTCGCCAGCACCGAGGTCGACCTGCCCGGCGCGATCGCCCGGCCCTGGACGTACGAGACCAACCCGACCGGCACCCTGGGCCTGCTCGCAGACCGAGGCCGCGGCGTCCTCATCGGCGCATGGGCCCTCGCCCCGCTGGCCGGCGAATGGATCCACCAAGCCGCGCTCGCGATCCGCGCCGGCATACCGCTGGACGTGCTACGCGACCAGGTCGCGCAGTTCCCCACCTACACCGAAGCCTACCTCACCGGCCTCGAACAACTCGATGCATAACCCCAGCCTGCCCTGTGGGGCTCCAGAACCCCGATTCGGGCGGTGACCTGCGCGTTTGCTCGCCGGACAGGGCCTGTGTCGGGCAGGCTGGATGGTCATGGTGTGGTCCCTGCTCTACGCCCTGACACGCAACACTCTCGGACTGATGCTGCTCCGCGTGCGCGGCGACACCGCGAAAGACGTGGAGCTCCTTGTCCTGCGACATCAGGTGGCGGTGCTGCGCCGGCAGGTGAACCGCCCGACGCTGGAACCGGCGGACCGGGTGATCCTCGCAGCCCTGTCCCGGCTGCTGCCCCGGGCTCGGTGGGGTTCGTTCTTCGTCACCCCAGCCACCGTGCTGCGGTGGCACCGTGACCTCCTCGCCCGAAAATGAACCTACCCACGGAAGCCGCCCGGACGGCCACTGATCCGCCGGGAGATCCGCGAGCTGGTCCTGCGCCTCGCGCAGGAGAATCCGACCGGGGGCCACCGCCGGATCCAGGGAGAGCTCGTCGGGCTGGGCTACCCGGTCGGGGGGCCACCGTCTGGCGGATCCTGCACCGCGCCGGTGTCGATCC
>NZ_SJXI01000070.1:0-2192 GCF_004337455.1 Parafrankia sp. BMG5.11
GTGTTGGAGTGGTTCCCGGTGACGGGTGCCGGGGCTGGGTCGGTTTCCTCGGTCGCGGTCCTGGGTGCCGATCCGTTCATGGTGCGGTCCGCCGTGCCTGGCGCCCTCGACTATCCGGACGTGGCGGCGTTCCTCGCGTCTGTGGACGCGGGTGGCCCTTTGCCGCAGTGCGCGGTCCTCACTCTCACCGCTCCCGACATCACCGATGTTCTCCGGTCCGCGCATGAACTCGCCGAGTATCTCCTCCTCAGCGTTCAGGCCTGGCTCGCCGACGACCGGCTGGAAAACGTCCCCCTCGTCGTCGTCACCCAGGGTGCGGTCAGCACCGGGCAGGGCCCGGACGACCCTGGTGTCACCGACCTGGCCGCCTCTGTCGTCTGGGGCCTCATCCGTACCGCGCAGACCGAACACCCCGACCGATTCATCCTCATCGACACAGACCCCGCCACCGACGAGACCGGCACGGACTGGAACACGCTCCTCACCCACGCCACCACCGGCACCGAACCCCAACTCACCCTCCGCAAAAACCGCATGTTCGGGCCCCGACTCAAGCGGGCCATACCGCACAAGGAGGAGACGGAGGCCGCCGTACTTGATCCGTCGGGCACCGTTCTGGTTACCGGCGGCACCGAAGGGCTCGGCCGGGAAGTGGCGCGTCACCTCGTCGCGCACCACGGCGTGCGCCACCTCGTGCTCACCGTAGGCGAGGCGGCCGTCGTAGACACGGAGGAACTGCGCACCGAACTCGCCGCCCTCGGCGCGCAGGTGAGGATCGCCGGCTGCGCCGCGGCCGACCGGTCCGCCCTAGTTGAGGTCCTGGCCGGCATCCCAGCGGAGCAGCCGCTCACGGCCGTCGTCCACGCGGTGGGCGAGGTCGCCGGCGGGCTTCTGGAGACGCTCAGCGCCGACCGGCTCGGCTATTTGCTGGACGCGCGCATCGCGGGCGCCGCGATCCTGCATGAACTCACCCGAGGCCTGGATCTCTCGGCATTCGTCGTCTTCTCGTCGGCGGCCGGTGTACTGGGCGGCGCCGGGTACGCGGGTCTGGCCGCTGCCGGAAGCTTTCTGGACGCTCTGGCCCGGCAGCGCCGTGCCCAGGGGCTGCCCGGGCTCTCCGTGGCCTGGGGTGCGCTTCGTGCGGAGGAGGGCGCGGGCGCGGCGGGAGGCGACGCGGCGCGACTGTCGCGCGAGGGCGCGGTGGCGCTGCCGGTCGAGGAGTGCCTCGCCCTGTTCGACGCGAGCCTGCGGTCGGGCACGGAGTTGACGGTCGCCACGCGTGTCGACGTACAGGTGCTGCGTGAGCGCGCGATGGCCGGTGTACTTTCGCCGGTCTGGTCCGGTCTGATCCGTACGCCGACGAAGCGTGCCGCCGTCTCGGACGGGGATTCTGGCCTGTCGCTGGCCCGCCGACTGCTCGCGCTCTCCGCAGCGGAGCGCAACCGGATGGTGCTGGACCTCGTCCGCGGACATGTCGCCACGATCCTTGGGCACGACACGCTGTCCAGCGTGGACGAGACCAGGGGCTTCCTCGACGCGGGCGTCGACTCGCTGACGGCGGTGGAACTGCGCAACCGGCTGTCCGCCGCCACGGGTCTCCAGCTTCCCGCCACCCTGGTCTTCGACTACCCGACCCCGGCAGCCCTGGCCCAGTACGTTGTCCTGCAGGTGCTCGGCACCACGGCCGCCCCCCAGCCGGCCGAGCCGTTCACGGCTGTCGCCACCACCGAACCGATCGCCGTGGTGGGCATCTCCTGCCGCTTCCCGGGCGGGGTGCGTTCCCCGGAGGATCTGTGGGACCTAGTGGCGGCCGGAATCGACGCCACCACGAACTTCCCGTCCGATCGGGGTTGGCCGGAGGATTTGTATGATCCGGATCCGGAGCGGTTGGGTAAGTCTTATGTTAGGCGTGGTGGTTTTCTGGATGATGTGGCCGGGTTTGATGCGGAGTTTTTCGGGATCTCGCCGCGTGAGGCGTTGGCGATGGATCCGCAGCAGCGGTTGTTGTTGGAGGTGTCCTGGGAGGTTCTGGAACGGGCCGGGTTGGATCCGCAGGCTCTCAGGGGGAGTCGGACCGGGGTGTTTGTCGGGGCCGGCACCTCCTCCTACATTTGCGACATGGAGGGTCTGCCGGAGAGCGTTGAAGGACACGCCTTCACTGGCAACACGTCGAGTGTGCTGTCGGGGCGGGT
>NZ_SJXI01000071.1:0-4630 GCF_004337455.1 Parafrankia sp. BMG5.11
CCCTCATCTACCGGGCCAGCTAACGTTCGCCGTCCGGGTTCATCGATGCGTCGGGGACCCCGCACCCACAAGCTGGAGCAGCGCCTGACTCAGGCCGGTCAGGGCACGTCGCGCCGCATGGTGAGGACGCGACCGGCGGTGGCCGCGAGCGCCGACCAAGCGGCAAGTACGAGGGCGCCGACGGCCGGTGGGAGCAGGATGTCGGGGTCCTGCCCCATCAGAGCGAAGCCGGCCTGGCCGGGGGCGAGCCGTCCGACGTCGGGAATATAGGCGATCAGCAGGTTCTCGATGAACAGCAGCCAGGTGGCCAGACCAACCAGGGCGGTGACCTGATTACGCAGGATCGCGCCCAGACCGAGACCGAAGGCGGCCCACAGCGCGCCCACCAGGGCCCCGCCAAGAAGGAGACGCACGACATCGGGGTGGGCGAGGGCGATGTCGATGCCACGACCAGCGAGGACAGAGCTTCCGACGACGATGGCGACGAGTTCCACGGCGAACCCGAACGTTGCCCCGGTGAGGGCGCTCGCGCCGAGCTTGGCGGTCAGGACCTGTCCTCGCCGCGGGGTGACGAGGAACGTCGAGCGGATCGTTCCATGACGGAACTCGGTGGCGATGGTCATCGCGCCGCCGATCCCGGCGAACAGGGCTGCGAGGACTCCCCAGCCGAACACCCGCATCTGATCTGTGACGGTTACCAGCTGGTCTGGGCTGAGGCTGAACGCATGGAGGGCCACCGCGAACAGGCCGAGACCGAGCAGGGTCAGCAGCAGGGTGAGGTCGGTGCGGGTCGAGCGCTGCTTGCGCAGTTCGGCGGCGAGGACGGTGTTCACGCGGCCACCTCGGAGGTGACGGCGAGGTAGACCTCTTCGAGCGTCTGCCCGTCCGCGGTCAGCTGATCGAGCCGACCCTGTGTTGCCAGCCGACCTCGGTGGAGTATCAGTACCTGGTCGACGGTCTGACTGACCTCGGCGAGGACGTGGCTGGAGACGAGGACTGCCCCGCCCCGCTCGGCGAATCCGCGCAGCATCGCGCGCAGCCACTGCATCCCTGCTGGATCGAGGCCGTTCGCAGGCTCGTCGAGGACGAGTAGGCGGGGTTCACCGAGAAGGGCTCCGGCGAGCCCGAGCCGCTGACGCATCCCCAGGGAGTAGGTCCGCACCCGTCGGTCAGCCGCCGCGTCGAGCTCGACCATGGCAAGCACCTCCTCGACGCGGGTATCGGGGATCCCGGCGGCCAGCGCGAGGACACGCAGGTGCTCGCGGCCGGAGCGGGCGGGGTGAAGGTCATGAACGTCCAGCACCGCACCGACTTGCCTCGCGGGACTACCCAGGTCCTGATATGGATGGCCGAGGATGAGGGCCTCGCCGGAACTCGGCGTGGCCAGGCCGAGCAGAAGCCGAAGTGTTGTGGTCTTCCCTGCTCCGTTCGGGCCGAGAAATCCGGTGACGGTTCCCTTCTCCAAGGCGAAGGTCAGGTCGTCGAGCACGACGGTGTCGCCGTAGCGTTTACTCAGCGAGCGCACGCTGACGATCGCGTCGTGGGTCGACGCCAAGGCTGTGGGCCTCACATCGCCGGTCCGGTGGTCCATGCGCAACTCCTCACGGTGATGTCTGGTTGTCTGTCCGGCACCGATCGTGTCGGTACCAGGGTGCGGTGGCATCGGCCGTGGGAAGCGGGTCGTCTACTCCTGTAGGCGTATGCGCGCCGGGCGGGGCGCGGTTAGATTCGGCTCATGGGACGCGGGCAGATCTCCGCTGTGGACGCCGCCGTCCCGATCCTGGTCGGTGCCGTGATCACCGCCGGAATCGTCGTTCGTGCGCAGACCGAAACCGTCCACACGGCGCTACCACTGGGACTGGCCGCAGCCGCGGCTCTGGCGGCACGCCACCGCGCTCCTGTGATCACACTCGCCGTTACCGGTGGCCTCGTTCTCGGCTTGTGTACCATCGAGCCCGCGGCCGGCGCCGCGGCCGTCTTCGCACCCGCCGCGGCGCTGTACTCGGTGGGACTGCGCCGCGGCCGGGCCCATCAGGTCGTCGCGGCGCTCGCGGCCGTCGCCGCGATCCTCGCCACCGACCTCTTCCTCACCAGCCCGGCCACCATCGCCCCGCATACTCTCGGCCACGCCGCTCTCGTTGCCATACCGATGCTCGCCGCCGACACACTGCGGACCCGCCGTTCCTACGTGTCGCTGCTGCTGGAGCGCGTCGAACTCGCCGAACAGTCCCGTGAGCAGGAAGCACGGCGGCTCATCGAGCAGGAACGGCTACGGATCGCCCGGGACCTGCACGACGTCGTCGCACACACCCTGACGACCATCAACGTCCAGGCCAGCGTCGCGGCGCACCTGCTCGACGACAAGGCCGGACACGCCCGAGCGGCCCTCGCGACGATCGCCGACGCCAGCCGCGACGCCCTCGACGAGATCCGGGCCGTCGTCGGAGTCCTGCGCGATCGCGACTCCGACAGCGGCCCTGCCAGAGCGCCACTCGAACCGACTCCCGCCGTCGAAACCGTTCACGACCTCGTCGCCCGGCTCCGCGACAGCGGCTTCGACGTCACCGTCCGAGTACAGGGTGAGCAGCCCGAACGGATACCGGATGCGGTCGGTCTCGCGACCTACAGGATCGTCCAGGAATCACTGACCAACGTCCGCCGCCACGCCCCCGGCGCATCCGCACAGGTCGGCCTCACCTTTACCGCGACGCAGATGCTCATCACCATCGAGAACCCGACCGAGCCTGCGGGAATAGGCGTCGGGACGGGCACTGACACCGCGGCCGCAGCCGGGGCTGCCGGCAAGAGCGAGGTCGGTGCCGGAGTCGGAATCATCGGGATGACCGAACGAGCGGCAGCGATCGGCGGAACTCTCGCGGCGACCCGGATACCGCACGGATTCCGGGTGTCCGCCGAGCTGCCCTACCGCCCAGCACCGGCAGTCACATGACGCGCGTTCTGATCGCCGACGACCAAGCCGCGGTACGCGGCGGCTTCGCCGCCCTCGTCGCGGCCGAGAGCGGGCTGGTGCTGGCCGGTGAGGCCAGCAACGGACGCCAGGCCGTCGACATCGCCCGGCGAGTGCTTCCGCATGTGGTGCTGATGGACATCCGCATGCCCGTTCTCGACGGACTGGAAGCAACCCGCCTCATCAGCACCGACCCGACCCTCACCCGCACCCGGGTCCTCATCCTCACCACATTCGACCTGGACGAGTACGTCTACACAGCACTGCGGGCCGGAGCCAGTGGCTTCCTCCTCAAAGACGCCGGACCCCGCGAACTGCTCCACGCTATCCGCGTCGTCGCAGCCGGCGATGCACTGATCGCACCGTCCGTGACCCGCCGGCTGATCACCGAGTTCGCCGCCCGCCGCGACCCAAGCGTGCCCCCCGCGACGCTGGCGACCCTCACCAACCGGGAACGCGACATCCTTCGCCTCGTCGCCCGCGGCCTCACCAACGCCGAGATCGCCGGCCGACTCCTCATCAGCCCCCTCACCGCCAAAACCCACATCAGCAACATCCTCGCCAAACTCGACCGCCGCGACCGCGCACAACTCGTGACCCTCGCCTACGAAACCGGCTTCGTCTCGCCCGGCGACAAAGATCGGACAGTCGAAAGCTGCTGAGCCCTCGAGGGACACGGCAGGCTGGTGCACGCCGCCAGTGGATGGATCGGCGAGGCGCTCGGGCTCGACCGCGGCGACGTCGGCTGGGACACCGCCCAGCTGACCGTGACCGGCAATAAAGGCCGCACTCTTAAAGTGCCCCCCTCCACCTCACGACCGTAACAATGCTCGCCGACTACGCGGCCCGCCGCGACCAGCTCTGCCCGACCGCGGAAGTGCGCTGATTCGAAATTTCTGAACGCTGTTCGACGGCGAACTCAGTGCGCCGCGACGTGTGCGACGATCCCGGAGGTAAGGGCTCGCCCGCTTCGTTTTGTCTGTAAGGGCGGATATGTATGCTGCCGTATTCGACGATTGGCTTCTGTCGACTGCAATCCTCATAGGGGCAGCCATTGCGAGGACTGCCCGCATGGTCGCCTGGCTACTTCACCGCCGCTCCAGGGGCGGATCATCGACGGGGCGTCGCTGCGATGGCGGTCGGGCGGCCAGTCGCCGCAGCAGGCGCGCACGGCGAACAGCGGCGGTCTGGCTGTCGCGCGCCGCGTAGGTCATAGCCACAGCACCCTTTCGGGGATCACACCCAGCCGGTGGCTGTTGGGCTCCAAAATCCGGGTGCGGCCTGTGAGCTGCTCTTTTGTAGCCCGGGTGATCGCCTGTGGAGGTCGTCAGGCGGCGTTGCGGTATTCGTTGATCAGCCCGCCGAGGATGCGTGTGCGACGGATGGTGGACCCCGGGGTCGGGGTGGCCACGGGTGGTGAGTCGGGTGGGTGCTGGCCGAGGGAGCGGTGGGGTCGGTGGGTGTTGAAATGCTCCGCGTAGCTGTCGAGGACCGATGTCAGGTGCCGTTCGGAGACGATCAACAGCCTGTCGGTGCATTCCCGGCGGACGGTGCCGACCCAGCGTTCCGCGATCGCGTTCGTCTGCGGCGACTGTGGCGGTGTGCGCACCACGTCGATACCGGCCCCGGCAAAGACAGCATTGAAGGAAGCCGTGAATTTCG
>NZ_SJXI01000072.1:0-47022 GCF_004337455.1 Parafrankia sp. BMG5.11
GTGTCGCCGCGCACGCGGAGCAACATCAGTCCGAGAACGTTGCGTGTCAGGGCGTAGAGCAGCGACCACACCATGACCATCCAGCCTGCCCGGGGCGGGCCCCGTCCGGCAGGCAAACACGCAGGTCACCGCCCAAATCCGGGTTCTGGAGCCCCACAGGTTGGCCTCGAACTGCGCTACCGTCACCCCACCGGGCCGGCCGCTCCCCCATTGCCCTTGACTTTCAGTCACGCCTCCCACACCAGCCGCTTTGGGATAACGTGCGACTTTCCCTGCACCTTCGGTTCATGCGCGTGGCTCATCCTTCCGGTTGGCCGTGCTCATCAACCCGGGCAGCGCATCCCCTTGGCTCCACCCGCGACCTGTTGGGTGGCCACGACCAGGGACTCGCCAATCGAGTTTCGCGCGGGTGCGCTGGAAATGATAAGTGACCACGATCGACCGCCGATCGCCTGGGTTTCCCGCTGGGCGGCGTCACCTCGCCGCTGCATCGAACAGGGGGTCAAGCGATGACCCGCCGTCCGGAGCGGGCGGCACGTGAGGGAACAGCTCCTGGAAGGCGCCCTGGGTGATGCGGTGCCGGGTGGCGGGGTCGAGGTCGCCGACGAGCTCCTGGAGTGTCTTCTGGGTGTGACCGAAGGTGCCTTCGATGTGCGGGTAGTCGCTGCCCCAGCACACGTTGCGCCAGCCCATGGCCGTCACCGCGGCGACGGCCGAGCGGTCGTGTTGGAAGGAGGCGTAGACGTTCTCGTACAGGTACTCGCTGGGGAGCCGTCGCAGGCGGGGACTGACGGCCGACGCGTGCTGCCGGTACGCCTCGTCGAGCCGGTCGGCGATGAACGGGCCCCAGGTGGCGCCGCCCTCGGACACGATCGCCCGCAGGGACGGGTGCCGGTCGAACACGCCGCCGGCGATCAGTTTGGCCACCGCCCGCTGGCCGCCGTAGGTCGTCTCCAGGTAGTTCAGGAGCGCGCCGCCGGGGCCGCGGTAGTAGACGCCGTTGCGGGTGGACGCGTCGTGGGGCTCGCTGCCGATGTGGAACGCGATCACGAGACCCGTCTCCGCGAGGGCGGCCCACAGCGGCTCCCACGACTCGCGATGCCAGTCGTCCCCGTCGACGAGTGGCGTGACCGGCAGGGACGCGGCGTGGTAGCCGAGCCCGGCGGCCCGCTCGACCTCGGCCACGGCGGTGGAGACGGTGAGGAAGGGGATCGTCGCCGCGCAGATGTAGCGGGGCGAGAACCGCTGGTACTCGATCGCCCAGTCGTTGATCGCCTGGGCGCCCGCGGCGAGCAGCTCCGGGTCACGGATTGACGAGGTCCACATCCCCAGAGAGGGATAGATGAGCTCGGCCCAGATGCCTTCGGAGTCCAGGTCGAGCAGGCGCATCTCCTTGTCGTTCGCGCCGGGCGCCCGCTCGGGAACGGTGTGGCCGTTCTCGTCGGTGAGCTGCCGGCCCGGCCGGGGCAGGCGGCGCCGGAACTCCTGCCCGTCAACGTGGATCGTCTCCCAGCCGCCGTCGGAGTCCTTGACGCTGCGCGGCATCCGCGCCGCGAGGGACCCGGGCAAGCTCTTTTCGAAAAGATCGTCCGGCTCGACAAGGTGTGAGTCACCCGAGTTGGCCCAGATCTTTGCCACGGTTCCTACCTCCTTCTCGTCGACGACGGGTCGCAACCTCGTCGTCGACACCTACCGGTTGCCGTACGGTTCGTGGTGGTCATCGGACGGTCGGCTTCTCCCCTCGTCCACTCGTTCCACCAGGGCACTCACGTCCTCGAGTGAGCGCAGGGTGTCGTTGAGGTGTGTGCAGGTGGACGGGCCGACGAAGGTGTCGCGCACCCAGCCACGCAGGCCCTCGGCCGGCGCGCCTGCCAGGCGGGCGGCGCTCGCCGCCGCGTTGGGGCACTCCGGCCACGGGAGGGCGCCGATGTCGGCCTCACCCGACAGGAACTGCCGCGTCGAGGGGTCGAATGTGGCGTGGACCGTGTACTCGTGCACGATCGTCTCGACGCCGTCGCCGTCCATGTGGCTGTCGCGGAAGAAGCACTCCACCAGGGCGACCTCGCCGTCCTTCCACACGTCGAGCCGGCGACGTCGGCGCATCCCGTGCGGCGGGAGCGAGTCGAACGCGTGCCAGCCGAGCGGGTCGTCGGTGGACTCGACGGAGGGCGCCTCGGGACCGGTGTGGGTGGGTGGCATCCCTGTCCCGGCGAACCCCGACACGAGCGTGCCTCCCGCCACCCACCCGGCGCACAGGTCCGGGTGCTGCAGCGTGAGCTTCGGACGAGACCGGACCGCACCGCCGACCTGCACCGCGTAGCCGCCCACGAGCAGAGCCGTCGGCAGGTCGTCGAGGAGCTGGAACCGCACGGAGCGCGACACTCGCTCGCCAGGCATGGCGTCATCGACGGCCTTCCGGAAGCCGGCGGACGCCGCCATACCGACGAGCGCCGCCAGACCCGGATGGGACGGGTCGCCGGTGATCCGGCGGACGAGCCGCTCCGGGTGGTCCACCTGGAGATCGAGGCGCGCCGTGCCGAGGATGGTGCTTGCGCCGTCGAGCGCGGTGCGCAGATCGCGCCCCCGCGCCACGACGGTGACCGGTCCAAGCAGCCCGTCCGGCCGTAGGGAGTCGTGGGTGGTGGTCCGTCGCACCGAGCCCGGTCGGCGGGCCGGCGTGGCGGATGCCGGGTGTGCGCCCAGTGTGTTCATGGCGAGCCGTCCTGGATCCGAGATGTCATCAGAACCTCTTCAGGGTCGTTCCCAGCCTAGGGAGACAACTCGTCAATATGCAAGACTCGTTTTCAAATTAGAGTGACAGGTGACCCTGGAGGGAGCTGTGACCGAGCCGACCCCCGCGACGACACCACGGGTTGGGCGGCCCCGCCGTTTCGACGCCGACACGGAGCGGGGCATGATCATGGACGCGGCGATGCGGCTCATGGCGCTCAACGGCTACGCCCAGACGTCCGTCGGCGAGATCCTCGCCGACGCCGGGCTGTCGACCCGGTCGTTCTACCGCCACTTCGAGTCGAAGGAGGCCTTGCTGCTGGCCCTCCTCGAACGCGACGCCGCGGCGGTGGCGCGTTCGCTGGAGCGCGCCGTGGCCGCGGCCTCCGATCCGGTCGCCGCGATCGAGGCCTGGCTGGAGCGATTCCTCGACGTCTTCTACGAGCCCCGGCGGGCCGCCCGCGTGGCGCTGTTCTCGTCCCCCGCCGTTCGCGGCTCCTACCCGCTGGCCGACGTGCTACAGGACATGCGACGGATCTTCTGCCAGCCGCTCGTCGGCGCACTGCGCGCGGGCCACGAGGCAGGTCTTCTGCGCTCACCGACCCCGGAGGCCGACGCGAACAGCCTGTACGCCCTCGTCAGCGCCGCCGCGGATCGGCACGAGGCCCACTTCCAGCAGCGGGCGGCGGCGAGGGCGCACGTCGTGCGGTTCGCGTGGCCGGCCCTCGGGCTGCCGGAGGGCGAGACCCCCGGCGGGCCGAGGAGCCGGCGAGCCGACGAGCGAGGTCGAGCACGAAGATGAACTCGAAGTCGGCCCGTTCGGCGAAGTGCCTGTCGACGTGGGTGTCGCCGATGTGCACGAACCGCCGGCAGCCGAAGGCCGCTCGGACCCCCGCGAGCTCGTGCTTGCGGCTGACGAAGTCGGGGACGATCCCGGCGCGCTCCCACATCACCGGCTGCTCGCCGAGGGTGCGGTCGGAGCAGCTACCGATCACGTAGCCCTGTGCCTGGGCCCACCGCACGAAGGCCAGTCGGAGCGGCCCGGCCGGGTCGCCCGTCTTCAGGGTGCCGTCGATGTCGAAGCTGACGAGCGTGCGGGTCTCCATCGCTGTGCTCCGTTTCCCTGCTGTGCTCCGTCGCTCACTCGCTTCGCGGCCCCGCTCGTTCCTCGCGGGACCACTCCGCTCGCTCGACTACTCCGCTCAGTCTGTGCGCAACATGACCGACGCGGGATCGTGGAAGAAGCTGGCGCCGGGGCAGAGCAGCGCCGTCCTGGCACCGGGAACCTGACGTTCACCCTCGGTGCCCCGCAGCTGTCGCACCGCCTCGGTGTAGAAGTTGAAACCCCCCGCCCGTCCCTGCGACAGCCCACCCCCGTTGGTCGTGACGAGTGTGTGCCCGCCGAGGCGAAGGATGTGCGCCTCCGCGTCCCACGACGATGCGAGCAGGTCGCTGGCCTCGCCCGGCTTGCAGAACCCGGCTGCCTCGATGCACCCCACGGTGTCGATGGTGTAGCCGTCGTAGGGGAAGAAGAGGTCGAGGTCGTTGACGGTCAGGTCGCTGCGCTCCCACAGGCCGGCCAGGGAGGTCCACAGAGCGTTCTCGGTCCAACCCAGGCTGTTGTCGTAGTACTCCCCGACCCGTGAACCGCCCAGCGACATGGCGTGGACGTACACAGGCTTGTGGCGCAGATCCCTCGCCCGCTCGGCCGTCGTGATGATCAGCGCCTCCGCGCAGTCGACGGGCACGTCCATGTCGAGCATCTGCATGGGCTCCCAGATCACGCGAGAGGCGTGGTAGTCCTCCATCGTGATCGGGGTTCGCATGGCTGCATTGGGGTTCTTCGTCGCGTGGGTGCGGTTGTTCACGGCAATGCGGGCGAAGACGTCCTTCGTCGCTCTGTAGTCATGCAGGTAGCGCGCCATCCAGGCGGCATACGGCTCACCGGAGTGCAGCCAGCGGCGAGCGAAGTCGTCCCGGCCTATGGGCGCGTGGCTCGCCGCGCGCAGTTGCGCCGCCCGGAGGCGGAACGGGTCGTTCGCGGCGGACCGCGACATCTCGGGTCTGCGGGTGTAGGCCTGTACCACCAGGACCGTGTCGCACAGGCCGGAGAACACCGCTTCGGCCGCATAGACGAAGCATGATCCGAGCCACCCGTTCTTCTGCCAGGTGGTCTTCTCGATTCCGAGCGCGCCCTGCAGCGTCAGGAACCCGGCTCCGCCCATGGACAGCGGGTCCATGCCCGTGCCGCAGACACCGTCGATCTCCTGCCGGTCGATGCCGGCGTCCTCGATGGCGCCGACGGCCGCCTCGAGGGCGAGGGACAGTTCGGTGCGCTTCAGGTCACGGCCGTAGGGCGTCGACCCGACACCCACCACGGCCAGGCTGTCCTTCAACGGGTTGCGCGCCATTGCTATCTCCTGTCCTCGATCGGGCCCGCCGGCTCGAACGCCGGCCACGCCAGCCCGTCGCGATCCACCCACGTCAGGCGCACCGGCATGTCGAGCCGGATCGCCTCGAGCGGGCAGTTCACGATCGGCGCCAGATAACGCAACCCCGGCTGTTCGACGAGCTCCACGGCGGCGGCCGGCACCGGCTCCGACAGTGCGGCGTTCGGATCCCGCTCCTGGTGGATCAGCGTGCAGAGGAACACGGAGCCCTCGCCGCTCACCTCGGTGGGCACGATGTCCCACGACCAGCACTTCGGGCACAGCGGGCGGTGTGGGTACACCCAGTAGCCGCAGGCCGAGCAACGATTGATCAGTAGCTTTCGCGCCAGTAGGCCCCGGTAGTGCTCGATGTTGTCCCGGTCGATCAGCACCGCGGGGAACGCGGCGAAGACGGCGTCCTCGGTCACATCGGCGAGGTCGGTCGCACCGGTCACACCGTCACCTCTTCTTTTGCGCGCTCGGCCAGGCCGACCCGGTCGAGCTTCCCGTTCGCCAACCGCGGAAGCTCGTCGAGGAACACGATGTCCCTGGGCATCTTGAACCGCGCGAGCCGGGTCTCGAGCCACGAGCGCAGGGCGTCGGCGTCGAGATGGTGGCCGCGGCGCACGACGACGTAGGCCCGCACCACCTCGCCCTTGCGCCGGTCGGGCACGCCGACGGCACCGCAGTACTCGACGGCCTCGTGGCTGGCGACGACCTTCTCGACCTCCTCCACCGAGACGTTCTCACCGCCGACCTTCAGCATCAGCTTCAGCCGACCCGCATAGGTGATGTAGCCGTCGGCGTCCATCGTGACGAGGTCCTCGCTGTGCAGCCAGCCGTCGGAGTCGAGGGCCCGGGCGGTCTCCTCGGGCTTGTTCCAGTAGCCCCGCATGGCGTTGCCGCGCACCCACGCCTCACCGACCGCCCCAGGTGGGACGTCGAGGCCGGTCACAGGGTCGACGACGCGGACCTCGTTACCCGGTAGGGGACGGCCCCCCGTCGTGCGCTGCTTGTCGGGCGGATCATCCGGAGCCGTCACCGACGCCGGCCCGTACGTCTCCGTAAGACCGAACGGGACGAACGTGAACGTGACATTGGGCATCACCCGACGGGCATCCTCGTTCGGCACAGCCGCGATCCGCAGCGACGACAGATCGCGCCCGTCCTCGATCGCCGCCTGCACGACCTCCGCAGGAATCACCCCGAACATCACAGTGGCCCGCTCGGACTCGATCAGCTCCGCGCCGAGGCGGGCGTTGAACGCCTCGGTGAACACGAGCGTGCCGCCGTTCACCAGCATCGTCATGAGGCCCCAGATGCTGCCGCCGCCATGGAAGAACGGCATCATGCTGAAGAACACGTCCGAGCCGCCGATCCCGATCCGGCGGGAGTGCAACGTCGCATTGGCGACGATGCCGCCTTGTTCGAGCATCACCCCCTTCGGGAACCCGGTGCTGCCGGACGTGTACTTCACCATCGCCAGGTCGCTGCCCAATACCTGCCGCTCCAGGCGATCGGCAAGCCCCCGGGCATCCGCGGCACTCGGGTCACGGCCCAGCGCCTCCAGCGCACCGAGGTCAAAGGCCCCGCCGTGCCGACCGCCACCGCGGTGGAAAATCACCACGTTGCGCAGGTCCGGGATCCCGGCGCTGAGCAGGTGCCCGGGCAGGTCCGCGGTCGCGAACTCCGGGCAGATCTCCGCGAGCATCGCGGGCATCCGCAGAGCCCGGAAGCCGTCGAGCAGGATCACGTGACGGGCACCGGACTGGGTAATGACGTAGGAGACCTCGGCCGGCTTCAGGAAAGTGTTGACAGGTACCGTCACCGCGCCGATCCGCATGCAGGCGAAGTGCGAGACGACCCACTCCGGCGTGTTCGTCAGCCACAGCACGACCCGGTCCCCGCGCCGGACGCCGATACTCGCCAGGCCGGCGGACAACGCCCGCGCCCGCTCGACCAACGTGGCATAGGTCAGCCGTTGCACGTTCCCACCGTCGTCAGCCGCGACAAGCGCGGCGCGGTTCGGGACCCGCTCCGCCGACGCGACGAGCATCTGCCACATCGTCCGCGCCCGGAGCTCGGCTAATACTGCCTTCTGGTCCTCGCTCATCATCGTCCTTTCGTCCAGCAGATCCATCGCCGGAACGGCCATCCTAGAACGTGACCTCCCCGGGGCCGGCGCGATGTCGAGCAGATCGTCGTCGCCTCCCGCTCTGGCCGCTCCCGCGATTACCCGCCACGATGCCGGCGGTTCACTGATCCGGTACAGCCGTACCGTGATCTCCCACAGAATCTTCCGCCCCGCCCCGCCCCGCCTCGACATGCCCGAGCCCGGCCGATATGGTCTCCTGAATGTTCCCGAACAGGCGGGTCGTGTGCGGGAAGTCGGTCTCGAACAGCACATGCCGACCGGCACCAGACCGAGGAAATTCCTCGGCGCGACCGACTAGAACAGTGGGTGACACAGACACTCTCCCGGAACAGCTCCGAGGGCAGCACGTCATTCGATCCATTCCTGTCCCAGCACGCGCCTGCCACCGTTCCCCGTCGATTCCGATGATCTGGGCTCGGCGCGTGGCTGTCTTCGCGCATTCGGCCAAGTCCTTGCCCGCTGCGGCCACCCGTCCGGCACGAGGGCCAATAGGTCACCGTCTGTGCACCCGCCCGGGGGGTTGGCGCGGGCCAGGGCGATGAGGCGACCCCGCTGGCGTTCGGTGATGCGCCGTTTGCGGCCGGCTCCAGTCCGGTCCCCCAGCCCGTCGAGGCCCTCGGCGTTGAACCGGGCCAGGTGTTCGCGCACGGTCTGCATGTGGCAGCCCAGCTGGGCGGCGATGGTGCTGGTGCGTTCGCCGTCCCAGCTGGCAACGATCATCTTCGCCCGCATGGTCCAGTCACCGGGAGCGTGCCGCGATCCGGCCAGCTTCCGGGTCCTCCATTCCTCCTCCGCGTTCGCGGGAGGGCGGGCATACAACAACTTCGGCATGAAAGATCGCCTCCCTTCCAGCATCCCGCCGGCACAGACGATCTACAACCATAATGAGGAACGTTGCACCAGTTACCATCAAAGACACTCATAGATCTTTCGCGCCCCCGTGGATCAACGCGAACAGTGTCATGGGTCCCTCATCTGGTCGGGCGTCTACTGCACCCCGACAACGCTTGTGTGAGTCGTTCGTCGAGCGGCCGCTGCAGGTGCATTGCTGGTTGACCGCCGTCAGTCCGAGGCGGGGAGGGCCTTGAAGGCGAAAAGAACATTAGCGACGATCTTTCAATATCAATATCAGAGCGTGACAGATCAGAGTGTGTCTTCGGATCCTGGTGTCAGAGTCGACTACTTCACCCGCCGCCGGGACCCCGCCCGCCACGCCCACCGGCTGATCGGCCAGCTCACCTCGCTCGGCTACCAGGTCACCGCCACACCACCATCAGCACCCGAACCAGACGGCCAGGCCTCCTGACGGTGCGTGCCGAGTTCCCATCGCAGGTCACCATGTTTTTTCCTAGAGCGTGGCGCCGTCGAAGAGCTGGTGGCGGTCTCGGCCCTGCCGTTTGGCTGTGTACATGGCGACGTCCGCGGCGCGTACGAGCTCGTCGGGAGTGGAGGTCGTGGGACCGGACAGGGCGATACCGATACTTGCGGTCACAATCCTCGCCTGTGTCCCGTGGGAGCTGAATGTCGAGACAGCCACGAGAACTCGGTCGGCGACCGCCTCGATCTCGTCTGTGGAGGTGATGTTTTGGCAGAGGACGGCGAACTCGTCACCGGCGAGCCTGGCGACGAAGTCGCCGGGACGGACGGCCCGGCGGATCCGATTCGCGACGGCGCACAGCAGATCATCGCCGGCCTGATGACCTAGCGAGTCGTTCACGGTCTTGAATCCGTCGAGGTCGACGAAGAGGAAACCGAGGCGCTGTGCGTGTTCCTGGGCTTCGACGATGGCCTGTCCGAGGTGATCGAACAGCGCGGCCCTGTTCGGTAGTCCGGTCAGTGTGTCGTGCAGAGACTGATGGCGGGCCTCGGCGGTGCTGTGGGCCGTCGACGCGGCGCTGGAGATCTGGGTGGCGGCCAACGTGAGGAAGGTGCGGTAGTCACCGTCCAGAGGGAGCCGATCGCTGATCCCGGCCACGAGGAGCCCGATGGGCGGATCGTCTCCTCCTGCGGTGAGGGGGACGACGAGCGCGCGGTTCGCGGACGGGACGTCGGTGATGGGCTGGAGCTCGAGCCGGTCGAGGAGCCGTCTGGAGATCAGCATCCGGCCGGAGATCAGCGAGTCCCCGAACTCGGGCAGAAGGCCGTCGGGGGCGAGCGTGCCCGGGCGGGAGAACACGTCCGGCACCGTGGCCAGTCCGGCCGTCGCCACGGGCCGCAGCACCGGCCGAGGGGTGCCAGGATCCCGTAGGAGGATCACACAGTACGGGACGTCCGCCGAGGTATGGCTCAGCGCGCCGACCGCGTTCGTGAACACTTCCCCGGAGGTTTGTGCGTGGACGGTGACACCCGCGATCTCGCGCAGGCAGGAGAGTCGCCGCAGGCCCACCACGTGCCGTGTCGTTTCGTGTGATGCCGTGAGTACCCCCAATACTTCGGCGGTCGGGATTCTCCGAATGGGGCTGAAGGAGAAGGTGAAATAGCACTCCTCAAGATACCCGTGCCGGTCGAGCAGGACCGACATATCCTGCGACCAGGTGGCCCCACCGCCGGACATCACCTGATTGAGTAGCGGCCCGACGCTGGGCATGACTTCAGGAAAGACCTCGCGAAAGGGTCGACCGATGCATTCTGGGTATTTATCCCCTATATGTTGAGCAAGCCCATCATTTTGGATAAGAATGAGGTCTGACCCCCATAGTACCTGCATCGGAAAACGGGACTCAAGGCAGATACTCACTGCCATCCGCAGCTCGGTGCACCAGCTGCGCAGCGGTCCGAGCGGCGTGGCGGACCAGTCCATGGCCGACATCAGTTGGCCCACCTCGCCGCCAGAGGCGAAAACCTGAGCCATCCCACGCGCACCATGCCCGGGGTCTGCCTCGGCCCGCCAGGTATCGCGAGGCTCCGGGAAGACTCTGGCGCCGCCCTGTGGGTCCTCTTTGCCCATTTCGCACTTCGTTCATTGGCCCGCCGGACCGGCGGGCACTGTCGGATATACACGGTTCCGCACATTGCCGCCAGTACTGCCGTTCCCTACTAATCTGCCGATGAAACGGCTACCGGGCCGAGAACACCATCGATGAGATCACCGGCGCCTTCGGTATCCCTTGCCCGGCGATGTACCGCCACCTGGCCCGCCCACATGGACGACCGCGACTGCATCCTGGTCGTCTACCGCACACCCGCCCCGGCAGGCTCTGTTGCACAGGCGAGGTCTGACTGTCTGGATGCCTGGCCTGTCATGATCGGGGCATGCGTCGAGGTGTACAGACCAAGTCGCAGACCGTTCAGCTTTGCCATATAAAAAGTGTAGTTCGCAGGACTGTTGCACCCACCGGTAGACGGTGACGTGATCGACCTCGATGCCGCGTTCGGCAAGCAGCTCCTCCGCGTCCCGGTACGACAGGGCGAACCGCAGGGGAGCCGTTTCAGGCCGCGCATCGGCTGGAGTCGGGCTTTGAGCCGGCCATGATCGGCTTCGATCCGGTTGTTCTCCGGGCCGCGTCGACGTGACAGGCCTCGGGCACCAGGTCGTCCAGGACCCGCGGGTAGACCGGGGCCTTGTCGGTGGTGACCTCCACCGGCCGCCGGCCATGAGACAGTGCCCGGACGAAGAACCGGCGGGCGGCGGCTTGGTCGCGGCGCGTGCTGGCGAGGACGTCGATGACCTGTCCGTGCTGGTCAACGGCCCGGTACAGGTAGGTCCACAGGCCGGCGACCTTCACGTAGGTCTCGTCGATGAACCACCTGTCGCCGGGTCGGTGCCGGCACGGCCGCGCGGCCTCGGCGAGCAGGGGCGTAAAGCGCTGCACCCACCGGTAGATCGTGACGTGATCGACCTCGAGGCCGCGTTCGGCGAGGAGCTCCTCGACGTCCCGGTACGACAGAGCGAACCGCAGATACCACCGCACTGCCAGCACGATCACCTCCGGCGGGAACCGGAACCCGGCGAACTCCGACGTCGGAACCGGTGGACGGACACGACGTCGACGCATCCTCTGATCATGACTGATCGGCGGCTACGCGAAGGTGGACATCGCCGATGCAACAGCAGCGCCTACGGACGTATCCGAGTGTGGGGCAGCCCGACCCGCCGCGGGAACGGGATCAGCGCCCCCGCGCATGCAGGCCACCGGGCCACCCGCGCTGCTACTCGACGCCCGCCCGTGTTCCGCGGGAGGCGACCGCCAGTGGCAGGCGCCTCAGTAGTAGTCGCCGCCGACCACTGCCACGTCCTCGAGTGTGAGGACGTAGTGCTTGCCCAGGAAGTTCGGGACGTCGTCGAGCGCGCGCTGACCGTACTTGGTGGCCCAGCCGGCCTCCATCGCCTCGACGCTCTCGTAGTCGAGCACTGCGAGCCCGTCGATACCGAAGCCGTTGTCCGGCTCGCCTGTCGCCGGGTCCGGCACCACATGCCGCTGGATGTAGCGGACCACGCCGGGAACACGCGCCGCGAGTGGGGCGTGGACCTTGCGCCAGTAGTCGTCGAATTCCTGGAACGTCATCCCCTCCTTACGTCCGAGTAAGGCGACGGTGCGGACGATTCCTGACTTCTCGGTCACTGTCTTCCCTTCGTTGCTTCGGTGGCCGTGTGGTTCGGGGGTTTGCTGGGCGGGATCCCACCTTGGTCCATACCCCGGAGTCATCCACCGATCTCTGTTGGGGAGGCCGAAGCGGCAGCGGGATGCTTAACTTCGACTTCATCGACGAGAAACCACACGATATCGTCGATGAAGAGGCGCTCGTGTGCGACCAGCGGTTCCGCTGCCTCGCTGGCAAACGCCGTGGCTACGTCCCGTTTGGAGTCGAACCAGAGCTCGGCGGCCCCGTCATAGGCCCAGGTGCGTGATGCGGGCAGACTCGGATTCTGGACATAGCGCCGCAGGCCGGGAAGGGCCCACACCAGAGGTGGGTGCTCGGCCTGCCAAAAATACAGGAACTCCTCACGTGTCAGCGATTGTTTACGCTTGATGAGAGCGATGATCTTAGGCATCTGATCTCCGTAGGAGACGTTTCAAGCTAACGTTCGTTAGTACACTCTAGGGGTGTCGGGGGGCACGGTCAACAGATCACCTTCCCTCAGTTCGGAGGAGGATTGCCGTGGTGTGCAGGAATCAGTTCGCAGTGATGTTCGACGTTGTTGGAGACGCCGGGGTGAGCCTGTGATGCCGCTGGATCTGCCGGACGAGGATCGGGCACTCAGGGCGACGGTGTCAGCGATCGCGCATGAGTTCGGTCACCGTCGGTATGCCGATTGTGCGGCCGACGGCCAGTTCCCGCTCGCGCTGTGGGAGCGCCTCGCAGAGCACGGATTCGCCGGAGTCAACGTGCCCGCGGAGCACAGCGGCGGCGGCGGTCGCCTGCACGACCTGATGGCGGTGGCCGAGGAGGTGGCCGCGGCTGGATGCCCGCTGATGACACTGGTCGTGTCGCCGGGGTTGTGTGCCCCCATCCTCGCCGCGCACGGCACGGTCGAGCAGCGGCGGAGGTGGCTGCCAGGCATCGGGTCCGGTCGGTCCCGCCTGGCGTTCGCCATCACCGAGCCGGACGCGGGCAGCAACAGCCACGCCCTTCTCACCCACGCCCGCCACGACGGCAGGAACTGGCGTCTTCAGGGCCAGAAGTACTACATCTCCGGAGTCGACGACGCCGAGGCGATGATGGTGGTCGCCCGTACTGGAACGTCCCCGGCCGGAGCGGCCCAGCTGTCGTTGTTCATGGTGCCGGTGGACGCGCGGGGAGTGACATACACGCCTGTCCGTACGCACGTGCTGGCCGCTGAGCGTCAGTTCACCGTTATCTTCGACGACGTCCGGCTCGGCGACGACCACCTCGTCGGCTTCGCCGGCCGTGGGCTGGCGCATGCGTTCGACGGCCTCAATCCAGAGCGGATCGTCTCGGCCGCGACGTGTGTGGGTATCGGGCGGTACGCCCTGGACAAGGCGGTTGCGTATGCGCGCGAGCGCCAGGTCTGGGGTGTGCCGATCGGGGCGCACCAGGCAGTGGCACATCCACTTGCCAGGGCCCTGGTGTCGCTCGAGTCGGCGCGGCTTCTCCTGCACCGCGCCGCCGACCTCGTCGTAGCCGGGCAGCACCAGGGATCGGCAGCGACGATAGCTAAGTACGCGGCCGCGGAGGCTGCGGCCGAAGCACTCGACGCCGCCATCCAGGTCCATGGCGGCAACGGGATGTCGCATGATTTCGGCCTGGCGGATCTGTGGGGTATCACCCGTCTGTACGGGATCGCCCCGGTGAGCAGGGAAATGAGCCTGAACCATCTGGCCGTGCACGAGCTCGGCCTGCCGAAGAGTTACTGACGCGTTCTGGCGCCGTCGGCCACCGGATCACGGTCGACGGCGCCAGAAACGCTGCGGTCGGCAGGACGCAGCGGACCGCCGGAACCGCGCGGCCGCACCGACTACGGCGCGTGCCGCCGGAGCATCAGCGCGGCCCGAGTCAGGACGCAGACAACCTCGTCCCGCTGGTTGATGGCCCGGTGCAGAAAATCCACGATTCCGGCGTTTGGCCGGCTTCTTGACTCCCGGGCGCCGAGCACCTCCGACTCCACGCGGAGAGTGTCGCCGATGAACACGGGCTTCGGGAACTGCACCTCCTTGAAACCGAGATTCCCCAGGGTGGTCCCCAGGGTCAGGTCGGTCACGTGGATGCCCGCGACGAGGCCGAGCGTGAACACGCTGTTGACGATGCGCTGGCCGTACATCGATCCGCGTGCGAACTCCTCGTCGAGGTGCAGCGGCTGCGGATTCATGGTCAAGGCGGTGAACAGCAGGTTGTCCGTCTCGGTAACCGTCCGGGTGGCGGCGTGCCGGACCACTAGGCCGGGCTTGAGATCTTCGAAGTGCATTCCTGTCACGGTGCTACCGCCTTTGGTGAGGAACCCGGCGCGAGCCGGTTGAACTCGATGATCTGCCGAGCGTTCTCGGCGTGGGCGAGGTCGATATGCTCGCCATCGAATAGAACTGCCCCGTGCCCTTCGGCCGCACCGCGCTCGTAGGCCTCGACCATGGCCCGATAGCGCTTCAGGTCGGTCTCGGGAACGGCGTATGCCTCGTTGACGACCGGCACGTGGCTCGGGTGGATGACCACTTGGCCGGTGAAGCCGAGCTCGCTGTTGGTCTGCGCAAAGGCACGCAGCCCGGACAGGTCGTGGATGTCCTGCCACAGACCGACGACGAGGTGGCGGACACCGGCAGCGCGCGCGGCCAGAACGACCCGGCTGCGGAGATAGAGGGTTTCCAATCCGGCGGGCGTCCACCGAAAGCCGACCTCCCGGGAGATGTCAGCGTCCCGTGCCGCGGCGGCCATCAGGCTGACGACCCGTGGCCCCTGGGCGATGGACTCGACGTTCACCAGGCTGCGGGCTGTCTCGAAGGAGGGCACCAGGCCCACGGTGCCGACCTCCATGCCTGCCCTGATCTCGAAATGGCGGACCAGGGCGTCGAACGCGACGAGATCGTCGGCGCTGTGGACCTTAGGCAGCAGGAGAGCGGTGATGCCGGGCCGCACGACCGCCTCCAGGTCGGCGCCGAAATGCGGGGTGTCCAGTGCGTTGACGCGGACGATGAGGCCGGCGGGAGTCCGGCCCGCGAGCCGGGCGATCGAGGCGGCGGTCGTGTCGCGGGCTGCCTGCTTCTCGCCGTCGGGAACGGCGTCTTCCAGATCGAGAATCAGCGCATGCGCGCCGGCGGACAGCGCCTTGTCGACCCAGGCCGCCTTGTGGCCGGGAACGAACAACCAGGAACGGTAGGGCAGCATGCCAGTCCTCACGGGCGGCCGGTCGAAGATCGGTGGATAGGGGGCAGAGAGCGTCGACGAAGGGCGGAGAAGGCGGGATCGGTGCCGGGGAAGGGCGGGTCACGGCCATCCCAGCAGATCACGCAGCCGACTCTTTATGATCTTTCCGCTCGCATTGATGGGCATCTGCTCGAGTTCGAGGAAGGCGAAGTGCTTCGGAATCTTGTAGCCGGCCAGTTCGGCGCGGAGAAACTTGCCGAGGTCATCCGCTCCGGCGTAGGAGCCTGGCCGCAGGACGACCACCGCGCGGACCTCCTCGTCCCATTCCTCGCTGGGTACGCCGACGACGGCACACTCCATGACCGCAGGGTGGGTGTGGAGCAGCTGCTCGATTTCGGAGGCGTATACGTTCTCGCCACCGGTCTTGATCATGTCCTTGATTCGGTCGCGGAAGAACAGATTGCCGTCCTTGCCGCGGACGGCGAGGTCTCCTGTGTGCAGCCAGCCATCGCGAAGTACGTCCCTGGTGGCTGCCGGCTGCCCGAAGTAGCCCGTCATCAGTGCGGGCCCGCGCACGCAGATCTCCCCGAGTTCGCCATCCGGGATCTCCTGCCCGGCCGGATCCTGGAGCTGCACCTCGGCGAAGGTGTACTCGGACCCCACGGAGCCGTCGAGGTCAGGCCGCATGATGTCTGCGTTCCGCAGCCTGGTCACCATCGGACCTGCCTCGGTCAGCCCGTAGCGGAAGAAGAGCTCCACGTCGGGAAGGGCCGCCCGGATGGCCTCTTTGTCGTGCATCCGCAGCAGGCCCGCGCCCGAGTGGATCTGGCGAAGGCAGCGCAGGCCCGGGCGGCTCAGCACCCCTGCCGTGAGAAGGCGCCGCAGCATGTTGGGGGTGGCGAAGGTCGAGGTGACCCGTTCGCGCTCGACGATCTCGGCGAAGCCCTCCTCGGTGAACCTGCGCAGGACCGCCGTGGTGCCACCCGCGATGTAATGGGGCGCGAAGACGGTCAGTAGAGACGCGGAGTGGAATAACGGCACGGTGCACAGCCCGACCTGTCCCTGACCGGCTCCGAACCGCAGGTCAACCAGTTCGTTGACTGCGTTGAAGACCACGCTGCGATGGGAGAGCTCCACGCCCTTGGCGAAGCCCGTCGTGCCCCCGGTGAACAGAATCACCGCGGGGGCTTCGGGGCTGAGAGCGACGTCCGGTTCGACCGGTTCGTGGCCGAGGAGTTCCCCGTAGGAGCTCGCCTGGCCGAAGCAGCGGAACCTGTGGTCGATCTCGGCGTGCACGGCGGCGTCGAAGGCGGAACGGAACTCCTCCTCGACCAGGACGACGCTCGGCGTGGTCAGCGCAATGCCGTGGATCAGCTCGGCGGGCGTCCAGCGCCAGTTGAAGGGTACGTAGACGGCTCCTGCGGCGACGATGCCCAGGAACGTCTCCAGGGCAAAGGTGCTGTTTCCGGACAGCACGCCGACACGGTCGCCGGGCCGTACTCCGTTTGCCGTCAGGCCGGAGGCGAGGCTCCATGCCCGGTCCGACAGCTCCCGGTGGGTGCTTCGGCTCAGCCCGTCCACCGCCGCGGGAAGGTCGGGATGTCGGCGCCGGTTGAGCCGGATGAAGTCAGGGAGCAGGAACATCGGCGGCCTCCGTTTCTGGGTGGATGTGCGGGGACGCGCCCTGCGGCGACGGCGACGGCGACGCAGTGCTCGGAGGCGCCGGCCCCGGGTTCCCGGCGGCGCCCGTGGCCTGGCGCGGTGATCGGAGGACAGCCCGGAGAAACTCGGCGCGCGACACACCTAATCGGCGGCGGGCGCCCACGCGGTGGTGGGCGCTGCGCGGGCGTCACCGCCACCGCACGTCGACATACGAGCGTTCGTTAGTCTGCGTGTCCCACAGGGTAAGTGTGCTGGTAAGCGGCGTCAACGGCTGTATACGGGCGTAGACAAACTTACGTCCGTTCGTCTATGGTCACCGCGATCGCCGGTGCCTTCGGGAGCCTGGCCGTAGCCGTCTTCGACCAGCCGCGCCGGCGAGCCAGGCGTGAGCGCTGGGCAGCGAGGGAGAGTTATGAGCATCGAGCGTCAGACCGACCTCTTCATCGGCGGTCGGTGGGTTCCGGCGCGTGGGGTCGCCTGGGCAGATGTCGTCAACCCGGCGACAGAGAAGCCGATCGCCTCAGTGCGCAGCGCCGGCGACGCGGATGTCGATGACGCAGTGCACGCGGCCAGGGCGGCCTTCGAGGAGTACTCGCTGACATCGGTCGATGAGCGGATCAAGCTGCTGGAGCGGCTCCTCGAGGCGTACGAGCGGCGGCGCGACGACTTCGCAGCCGCGCTGACCCGCGAGATGGGCGCCCCGACGAGCCTGGCGCGGGGCGCGCAGGCGGACCTGGGCGTGGCCCACCTCCGGCGGACGATCGAGGCGGTGCGGCGCCAGGAGCTGGAGGAGGTCCGCGGGACATCGCGGATCATCTGCCAGCCAGCCGGCGTCGCAGCGCTCATCACGCCGTGGAACTGGCCCGTCAACCAGGTCTTCACCAAGGCGGCGTCGGCGCTGGGCGCCGGATGCACCATGGTGCTCAAGCCCAGTGAGTACTCGCCGCTCGATGCTGTGCTGTTCGCGGAGATCGTCGAGGAGGCTGGGGTGCCGCCGGGCGTCTTCAACCTGGTGTTCGGCGAGGGGCCTACCGTCGGCAGTGCGCTGGCCAGGCACCCCGGGGTGGACGTGGTCTCGTTCACCGGCTCGACCCGGGCGGGCCGGCAGATCCTCCGCGATGCCGCCGACACGATCAAAATGGTGCACCTGGAGCTTGGCGGCAAGTCACCCAACGTGATCCTTGATGATGCGGACCTGGAGACTGCCGTGCGCAACGGCGTCGCGGCATGCTTTTCCAACAGCGGACAGTCGTGCAGCGTGGCGACCCGGATGATCGTGCCGGCGCACCTGCTCGAGGACGTCGTCGCCATCGCGCGGAAGACCGCCGAGGAGTTCGTGACCGGCGACCCGACGGACGAGGCGACCGCCCTCGGTCCGCTGATCAATGATCGTCAATTCGCGCATGTGCAGCGGCTCATCCAGAGCGGCATCGACGGGGGCGCACGCCTGGTGACCGGCGGCCTCGGCCGGCCGGCGGGCCTGGAGCGTGGCTACTTCGTCCGGCCCACGGTCTTTGCGGATGTGACGCCGGCCATGAGAATCGCGCAGGAAGAGATCTTCGGTCCTGTCCTGAGCATTCTCACCTACGACACCGAGGATGAGGCGGTGCGTATCGCCAACGACTCGATCTATGGTCTGGCCGCCGTGGTCCAGTCCGCGGATCGGGCACGCGCCGTCCGGGTGGCGAGAAGGATCCAGGCCGGCCATGTGTACATCAACCACGAGTTCGCCGCGTACGCCGCCATGCCGTTCGGTGGGTGGAAGCAGTCTGGTAACGGCTATGAGCATGACGAGTGGGGTGTGCGGGGCTTCCAGATCCTGAAGGCTGTGCTCGGCGCCGAGGAATGACCCGGCCAGCAGCCCGGTGACGCCGGCACCCCGGCCGGCCGATTGTGTTCTTCCGGCCGGCTGGGGTCTCAGAGCGCAGCGAGTCTTACGATGCCGAGCTGGCGCAGAATTACCTGTGTGTAGCAGTCGACCACCTCCTCCAGTGACATTGGGCCGTCCTCCCGGTACCACGAGGACAGGTGCGTTCCGATCGCCAGGATCGAGTACGTCTGCAGACGGTTGTCAACGGAATCTTCGGGGAGGTCCGTGCCAGCTCCGGCGACGAGTCGCCGGAGCTGGCATTCGTACTGGTTCCGGCGGCTGGCCACTTCCTGGCGGGCCTCTGCCGTGAGAGCACGCAGCTCGGAATTTCCGATGAACACGTCCCGAGAATGGGTCGCGTGAAAGCGGAGATGACAGTCCAGAGCTCTGACGAGCCGCTTCTCCGCGTCCTCCTCGAAGCTGATGGCCTCCTGCATCGCGGCCAGTAGCCCGTCCATGATCTCTATCATGATCGTCTGGAGGAGCTCGTTCTTCCCTCCGATGTGGTTGTAGAGGCTGCCCACCTGGATTCCGACGGCCGCGGCTATCTCGCGAAGGGACGTCGCTTCGTAACCGCGCTCGTAGAAGAGCCGGGCGGCTGCCTCGCGGATCGCGATGGCCGTGGAGTTGCCGTTCGTTGGGGTCATGGGCCTCTCCCGACCATGTAGTTCTTCCGGCCACGTTTCTGGAATGCAACCCCAGTCTAGTCTCCGTGTGTTACGGACCCGGCACCATCCCGTTGCCGGATGATGGTTCGACTCGATGGCCACAGCAACCCATGGATCCTGAAACGGAGTGGCGTTCCGCGGGCACCTGATGACGCCTGACGACTGTGCACAGGTGGCTGCAGAACGCGTGTGGATCTCAACCTCGGGTGCGAACACGCGAGGCTTCTCCACCTCTTGCCAGCGCTACCAGCATAGCTTAGTGTGAACCACCTAACGAACGTTAGTCTCCCTAGCGTGATCGAGCTGGTTCGCGAGGGCGGGGGCAGAAAGGAGCGCGATGAAGACCAAAGCTGCTGTGATGTGGGAGAGTGTCGGGAACTTCGAGATCACGGAGCTCGATCTTGATCCGCCGAAGGCGAACGAAGTCCTCGTTCGCTACGAGTACGCGGGTCTGTGTCACTCCGATGAGCACCTGCGGCATGGCGATCTGGTCATCACGCCGCCGATGGTTGGGGGCCATGAGGGAGCGGGCGTGGTCGAGGCTGTCGGTCCGGGGGTCCGCGACCTCTGCCCGGGGGACCACTTCATCTCCTCGTGGATGCCCTACTGCGGCCGGTGCCGGTTCTGCATGATGGGCAAGTCGAATCTGTGCGACAACGGCGCCTATCTGATGGCTGGAAAGATGCTGGACGGCACGCAGCGGCTTCACGCCAGGGGGCACGACTTAGGCGGTGTCGATCTGCTGGGAACGTTCTCCCAGTGGAATGTCATTCCCGAGTCCGCCGTCGTGAAGATCGATGAGAGCCTGCCGCTGGACGTCATGGCGATCCTCGCCTGCGGGGTGCCTACAGGCTGGGGATCGGCTGTCTACGCGGCGGGCACGACGCCCGGCGACGTCACAGTCGTCTATGGCATTGGTGGCATCGGCATCAACGCCGTCCAGGGCGCCCGGCATGCAGGCGCCCGGGTGATTGTGGCAGTCGACCCGCTGAAGTTCAAGCGCGACACTGCACTCAAGCTCGGGGCCACCCATGCCTTCGAGACCGCGGCCGAGGCGCATACCTTTGTCTGGGACCTGACGCGCGGCCAGGGCGCCGACGCGGCGATCGTCACAGTCGGCCTGGTTGACGCGCAGGTCGTTTCCGAGGCTTTCACGATCATTCGGAAGGCCGGCACGGTGGTCGTGACGGCACTTGCCAACCCGAACACACAGCTGGCGATTCCGAGCCTCGAGCTCACTCTGTATGAGAAGAAGATCGTCGGGAGCCTCTTCGGGTCGGGCAGCCCACATCAGGACATCCGTAAGATGATCGATCTTTATCAGGCCGGGCACCTGCACCTGGACGAGCTCATCACCAGTCGTTACCCCCTCGAAGGGGTGAACAAAGGCTATGACGACCTCCTCGAAGGCGTCAACATCCGCGGCATTCTCGACATCGACCACTGACATCCGTCCGCAGGCTGGGGGAATATCAATGACGGCACCGGACGGTCAGGACTCGGGAGGCGTGCCCGTCGCCGAACTTGTGGCACGACTCGCGCGTCTCGAAGATATTCGTGCCATCGAGCAGCTCAAGTACCGCTATGCCGGCTACTGCGATGACTCGTACGATCCCGAGGGCATCGCCGGCCTTTTCGCCAAGGATGGCCGCTGGGTCGTCGACGGTGAGGGCGCGACTCTTACCGGCCATGACGAGATCAAGGCTCATTTTCGGGCGCTGTCGGAGCGGATCTCCTGGGCCCAGCACTATGTGATCGCGCCCCGGGTCGAGGTCGCGTCGGACGGCGAGACCGCCACCGGCCGGTTCTACCTCATCTGCTTCTGCACGATCGAGCGCACGGAAGACCCGAGTGAGAAGGATGCGGTGATTCTCACGCTCAACTACACCGATCAGTTCGTCAGGCGCGACGGGACCTGGTATTTCCAGGAACTGCTTGGTCGGACCCACCAGGTCTCCAACTGGGACCAGGGCTGGGTCAGGCAGCCCTTCCGGCCCTGACCCGGCGGGGAACCGCCTGAATCCCGGGACCGTGTACGTCCTCCCGGCCGGGCGGGGCCCGTACCGCCGCACGTTCCAACATTCTTCCCTCCAATTGTACAAAGGGGTTCATCGTGCCCAGAAGATGGCTGAGGCGGGCGGTCGTGGCGACCGCGGCGGTCTCGCTGCTCTCGGTCGCGGCCTGCTCTGCGAGCGCGCCGGCGACCGACTCCGCCGCGGATTCCGCGGAGGTGGGAGCCGCGGGTTCCGATAGAGCGGTTCCCGTGCAGCAGCTCTGCGGTGACCGGCCGCTCAAAATTGCCCATGTCGCGGGGTTCGGCGGGAACTCGTGGCGGCGCATCACGCAGGCGGAGCTGGCCGACGAGTTATCGGCCTGCGACAACGTGACGCTCAAATACACCCAGACCGACGGCGACCTGCAGAAGTACATCACCGCGATCAACTCCTACACGGCGCAGGGTTTCGACGCGATCATCACCTATGACGACTTCGGTAGTCAGGCTCTGAGCGCGCTTCAGCAGGCGCACCAGGCCGGAGTTGTCGTCGTGCCGTACATCTCCGACCCGGGCGGGAAGGTCGGAGTCGATTACGACGGGTACGTCCAGTACAACTTCGACACCGAAGGCGACGCCATGACGCGGTGGCTGGCCAAGATTGTCGACCCAGGTGCCCGCATGCTGTTCACGGGCGGCCTGGCGGGAGGCAGCCCCTCCACGCTGGCGCTGTTCGAGGCGGTCAGGCAGACGAGCGAGGAGATGGGTGATCCGGTCACCTCGCTCACGGATCAGCCGGTGCCCTCGAGCTGGGACCCTGCCTACATGCAGCGGGCGGCGGCGGGCGCGCTGGCGAAGTATAGCCAGATCGACGCCATCGTCTCCGACTACGGAAATGCCGACAAGGGGACGATTCGGGCGTTCGTGAATGCCGGCCGTAGTATCCCGCCGCTGGCGACATCGGCAACGGACAACGAGCTCGGCTGCATGTGGGTGGATCTGCACGAGGCGAACCCTGATTTCGAGCTGTTCACCCTGGACGGCACCACCACCGTTGTCCGGATCGCGGCACGAAAGGCGCTCGCAGCGCTGGGCAAACTGCCTGACAACGAGCCGACGAACTTCGACCTCAAGGTGTTCGTTGATACGGTGAACGGAAAGCTGCCGACCTGCAGGAAGGACCTGCCGCCGGACGCAGACCTCTCTTCCGCGCTGTCACCGGAGAAACTTGCCGCCGTTTTCAGCTGACGGTGCATCCGCGCAGTCAGGGAAGGAAGGAGGGATGCGGTGACGCAATCCGAAGTCGTTGACGACGACCGGCTGTTACCGACGGCCGATCCCCGGACGGTGGTCCTTCGGTTGGACCAGATCGAGAAGCGATACCCCGGTGTCCACGCGCTCAAAGGGGTGTCCCTGCGGGTGCACGCCGGGGAGATCCACGCCCTGGTAGGGGAGAACGGCGCCGGCAAGTCGACCCTGGTCGGCGTGGCGGCGGGATCCGTTCGCGCTGACACCGGCACCGTCGAGATCGGCTCGGCGGTCAGCGAGGAACCGTCCCCGGAGTGGGCCCGGGAGGCGGGCCTGGCCATCGTCTACCAGGAGCCGGCTCTCCTTCCGGATCTGACGGTGGCGCAGAACATGGCGCTGGCGATGCCGCAGGCGCAACGTCCGGCGCTGCGGGCGCAGGGGCGCTGGGCCAGGGAGATTCTCGACCGCTGGCAGTCGTTGGCCGACATCGATCCATCGCTGCCCGTCCGTGAGCTACGGCCTGATGCCCGCTTCGTGGTGGAGATCGGTCGTGCGCTGGCCGAACAGCCCCGGGTCATCGTGCTCGACGAGCCCACAGAGCATCTGCTGCCGGCGGCGGTCGAGGAGTTGTTCAGACTCGTCCGGGAGCACGTGGAACACGGGGGCGCGGTCGTCTACATCTCCCACCGCCTCGGTGAGGTGATGCGGATCGCTCACACGATCTCGGTGCTCCGCGACGGTGCGCTTGTCGGGACCTTCGACCGTGCGACGGTGAGTGAACCCGAGATCGTGAACCTGGTGGTCGGCCACGAGGTCACGGTCGGCGAACATCGGGCGTCCGGCGGCGACGTGCAGCAGACCGAGAGATTCGCCGTCCGTGGCCTTTCGGGACAGGCTTTCCACGATGTGACCCTGTCCGTGCGGGCGGGTGAGATCCTCGGGTTCGCGGGCATCGAGGGCCAGGGGCAGCGGGAGGTGCTCCGCGCGCTGGCAGGCCTGGAGGACGGCCGCGGGGAGGTACGGGTCAACGATCGTAAGATCAGTACCCGTAACCCGTCAGTCGCCCAACGCGGGGGAGTGCTCTATCTCCCGCAGGATCGGCATAACGAGGGCGTGTTCGCGCATCTGTCGCTGCGAGAGAACGCCGCCGTGACGACGCTCAGGCGGTTGTCGCGCTGGGGGCTGATGTCGACCCAGACCGAACGGCGAGCCATCCGCGGCCAGTTCGAGGCGCTCAGAGTCAAGGCGCCGTCGATGGATGTGGAGATCGCGTCGCTATCAGGCGGCAACCAGCAAAAGGTCGTGCTCAGCCGGGTGCTCCTCGCCGGCTCACAGGTGATCCTGGCCGACGAGCCCACCCAGGGGGTGGACGTCGGGGCACGCGAGGAGATCTACGAGATCCTCCGGGAGACCGCACGCCGCGGAATCGCCGTCATCGTTCTGTCCTCCTCGAGTGCCGAGCTCGCGCAGATCTGCGACCGGGTCGTGGTCTTCTCCCGTGGCCAGGTGGTGGCCGAGCTGGAGGGCGCGGCCCTCACGGACCACGGCATCACGCAGGCCGCGCTGACCGCGAGCAGGGCCAGGGCCAGCGCTGCCGAAGACGAGGCCACTCGACCCGCTCCCGCCGCCAACTCGGTACCACGGAGGCTGGCTCGCAACGACCTGATGCCCTCGGGCGTCCTGGCGCTGGCGATCCTCGTGCTCGGTGTGGTCGCGGTGAATCACACCGAGTTCTATCTGACGCAGCGGAACTTCAGTCTGGTGCTCCCGCTCCTCGCGCTGCTCGCCTTCCTCGCAATGGGTCAGCAGATGGTGATGCTCGTCGGTGGGATCGACCTTTCGGTGGGACCACTGGCAAGTTTCCTGGTGGTGGTGGGCTCCTTCTCGCTCGCTGCCTACCGCTCGCCGGCCGGCATGGTTTTCGGTGTCGTTCTGCTGGTCCTCGTCGCGGCTGCGGCCGGGACGGTGAACTGGGTGCTGGCGAGCGTTCTCAAGATCAGTCCGATCATGGCGACGCTCGTGACGTTCACCCTCCTGCAGGGGCTGGCGTTCCTGCTGCGCCCGCTGCCTGCGGGGCGGATCGACCCTGTGTTCCTCTCCAAGGTCCAGACGACCTGGGGGTTCGTGCCCGTGATGATGGTTCTTGCCATCGCGGTGGCGATCGGGCTCGAAGCATGGCTCCGGCTGTCGTCGCGGGGCGTCCGCTTGCGGGCCGTGGGTTCAAACCCACGAACAGCTGAGCGGATCGGACTGTCATCCCGCCGGGCCAGCCTTGTCGCCTATGTCGGATGCTCTGTGCTGGTCGTTCCAGCGGCCCTGTTGCTGATGGCCCAGGCCCGTACCGGGAATCCCAGCATTGGCGACAGCTACACGCTGTCCAGCATCGCGGCCGTGGTGCTGGGCGGGGCGTCCATCTTCGGTGGCCGCGGTTCGTTCGTGGGCGCGCTGGTGGGCGCGGCCCTCATCACTCAGGTCAACACCGTCGTGCAGTTCCTGGGCCTGGAACTCTACTGGCAGCAGTGGCTCCTGGCGGGACTCACGATCGTCTCCGTGGCCCTCTACTCCAAGACCCGGTCACTGATGACACGGAGCGTGGCATGAGCGCCCACCTCGTCGGCACCGGAGCGGGTACTGGCACGGACGGTGAGAGCAGAGCGCAGGCGAGCGACGGCGAGAACGGAGCGCGAGCAGGCAGCGGGACCGGGCCCGGCGCGCGGACGGCACCCCGGAAACTCCTGGCCCGCATGGGCCCCAGACGAGGTCGACGGTGGCCGGACTCCGCGCCAGTGCTGATCGTCACGGTCGCGCTGTTCCTGCTCAGCTGGTTGATCGCGCCGGGAAGCGTCTCGCGGAGCGGGATCGACTCGCTGCTGCCGTTCGCCGGCATCCTGGCGATGGCGTCGGTGGGGCAGACCCTGGTGATCATGCTGCGTGGCATCGATCTCTCCCTGCCCGGAATGATGACGTTAGCGGCTCTCGTGAGCAGCCAGTACGCCGCGGACCACGGCGACAACGTCATCGCCGCCCTGGCCGTCGTCACCGTCATAGCCGTCGTCATCGGCGTGCTCAACGGCGTCATCGTCACCGTGTTCTCGGTGACGCCGCTGGTTGCGACGCTTGCCATGAACGCGGGCCTGGTGGGCGCAGCGTTGGCCTACTCGGGCGGGACACCGACCCGGGCCCCGGAGGCAGTCGCCTCCTTCTCCCTGAACAAGGCCCTGGGGATCTCCAACACGGTCTGGCTGGCGCTCGGTCTCGTGCTGTTCACGGCGGTGGCGACCTCGCTCAGTACCTGGGGTCGGCGGCTGGTCGCGGTCGGAGCCAGCGAGCGAGCCGCACGGGTCGCCGGCATCCGGGTCGCCCGGGTCCAGATCGGCGGGTACGTCGCGGCGGCTCTGTGCTACGCCGGCGCCGGCGTAGTCCTGGCGGGTTATGTGAGCACCCCGAACACGAACGCGGGCAACTCCTACCTGTTGCCGTCGATAGCGGCCGTGGTGATCGGGGGAACCGCGCTCACCGGCGGGCGGGGCACGGTCGTGGGCTCGGCGATCGGGGCGCTGTTCCTCAGCCAGCTCACCCAGCTGGTGTTCTCCCTCGGCGCGCCGTCGTCGACACAGTTGATCGTCCAGGCGGCGCTGATCGGGATCGCCGTCACAGTGCGCGGCCTCGATCTGCGTGCCTGGCTGGCGCATCAGACCACACGGAAGGCGAGGCACTCATGAGTGACGCAGCGGGAACCCCAGGCGCGGGCCGGGTCGCTGGCAAGGCCGCCTTGGTGACAGGCGCCGCTCGAGGACAGGGCCGAAGCCACGCCCTGCGGCTGGCAGCGGAGGGAGCGGACGTCATCCTCCTCGACGCCGTGTCGTCGATCGAGAACATCGAGTACCCGATGCCGGACTCTTCCGCGCTGGAGACGGTTGCCAAGGAGGTCCGTGCACTCGGCCGCCGCGCGGTGGCGGTGGAGGCTGATGTCCGAGATCTGGACGCCGTTGCGGCCGGGACCGCGGCGGGGGTGGCGGAACTGGGCCGCCTCGACATCCTGGTCGCCAATGCCGGTGTTCTCGGCAGGGGCCGTCAGACCTGGGAGTTCAGCCGCGAGGAGTGGGACACCGTCGTCGACATCAATCTGACTGGTGTCTGGACGTCCGTCAGGGCCGCCGTACCCCACATGATCGAGGCCGGGAACGGCGGCTCGGTGGTGCTGGTCAGCTCCATTGCCGGACTGCGTGGAATTCCCGGAGTCAGCAACTACTCGGCGGCAAAGCACGGTCTGGTGGGTCTGGCGGCCTCGTTGGCGAACGAAGTCGCGCGACACGGCGTCCGAGTCAACACCGTGCACCCCACGAACGTTCACACGCCCATGATCGACAATCCCGCGTCGGCTCGAATGTTTTCGCCGGGTCTGGAGAATCCGGATGTCGACGACACGGCCGAGGTGCTGCAGCGCATCAATCTGTTCCCGATTCCCTGGGTCGAGGTCGAGGACGTGTCCGCAGTAGTCCTGTGGCTGTCGTCGGACGAGTCCAGGTACGTCACCGGAGCCGCGATCCCCGTCGACGCCGGAATGCTGGTCAAGTACAACGGGTGACCGTCGTCCAAGCATGTGCGCGGCGCGACCATCTTCGTCTCGAAGGCCTGAAGGGCAGCTTTTATGAAGCTTGGCGGTGTCTACTTCTTCACCGACGACGGGCCTGACCCCGTCGAGTTCGCGCAGGCGGCGGAAGCCTATGGGTTCGAGTCGCTCTTCCTGCCTGAGCACACACATTTTCCGCTATCGCGGCGGACGCCGTACCCCGCGGCCTACGGCGGGGGGGAACTGCCGTCCTTCTACCTGCACACGCTGGACCAGATCGTCACCCTCTCCATGATCGCTTCCGGCACGCGGACCCTCCTGCTCGGCACGGGCGTCTGCCTGCTGGCCCAGCATGACGCGATCGCGAAGGCGAAGGAGCTTGCCACCCTCGACTTCCTGTCGAACGGACGTCTCCTCTGCGGCGTCGGTTTCGGCTGGAATCAGGACGAGGCCGAGTCACATGGCGTGGTCTGGAAGCGGCGGTTCAGCATCCTCCGGGACAAGGTCCAGGTGATGCGTGCCCTGTGGACCCAGGAGGAGGCCAGTTACGAGGGCACCGAGGTCTCGCTCGTGCCGAGCTGGTCCTGGCCCAAGCCGAAGCAGGCGGCTGGCCCGAAGATCTACCTGGGGGGCGCCGGCCCCACCACCATGCGGCACGCCGCGCAGTGGGCGGACGTCTGGTACGTCGTGCCACCGCCGCATGATCCCACGCTTGAGGCGTCCATTCCCGCGTTCTGGAGGACCGTCGACGAGGTCGGCCGCGACCGCGACTCGATCAGCATCGCAGTGGCCTCGGCGCCGCCGGACCCCGCGGTGCTTGAGCGCTACGCGGCGCAGGGCGTGGAACGGGCCGCCCTGTGGATCGACCCGGCCGCGAGTCCGGCGGGAGGAATGGCGAACCTTGACGCGGTCGCCAAGGTGGTCGCCGCGTTCAACAGCTGAGCCCAGTGGATCAGTGCCGCGTGGCGGGTGCCTGGCCGCCTGCCCGCGCTCCAGCACTTCGGAACCGGGAGCTATCGACGATGTCTTTCGACGTCCGCACGCCGCCCCACGTTGGCCGGGGGCCGAATTTTGACGATCTGACTGTGGGAACGGTCATCGATGGTCCTGGCATGACGATCACCGACGCGCATCTGGTCACGTGGGCCGGGCTGACCGGCGACATCGTCTCCCTGCACCTGGACGAGACGCTCGCGGCGCAGACCCGGTTCGGATCCCGAATCGCGCACGGGCCGCTGATCATGAGCCTTGGGCTCGGTCTGTTCACACAGACCGGAATGCTCCGCAACGTCGTGGCCTGGCTCGGGGTCGACCGCGTTCGCGCCCTGTCGCCGGTGCGTATCGGAGACACCGTGCACCCGCGAGTGACGCTCACGGCTGCCCGCACTACGTCCTCCGGCGACCGGGGCATCTGGACCTTCGCCTACGAGATGGTAGATCAGCGTGACGAGGTGGTCATGACCTTCACGAGCGACCTCATGATTGCGCTGTCGTAGACAAACGAGCGTTCGTTTGTTAAGGTCGGATGTGTCGGATGTGTCGGATGATGTGGTCGATGTCAGTGGGTGGATGCGGGAGGGGATTCGCGATGCGGCTGGCCAGAATGCGGACATCCGAGGGCCCACGGGTTGTGGTCAGCCTTGACGGGGTGACATTTCTCAGCCCGTTCGAGACCTTCGGAACGGCCTTTGCAGCCGGGATACTTGAGAATCCTGGCGAGCATGCCGTCGCGGAGATTTCGGCCCCGGTCGAGGTCTCGCTTCTACCGGCGGCCGACCCGGTGTCGAAGGTGATCTGCGTCGGACACAACTACCGCGATCACATTCTGGAGCTGGGTCATCCGCTGCCCGAGTACCCGAACGTGTTCAGCAAGTTTCCCGAGGCGCTCGTCGGGCCCGCTGATCCGATAGTGCTCAGTCCCGAGGCGAAGGCGTGGGACTGGGAGGCCGAGCTCGCGCTGGTGATCGGCCGGCGAGCCCGCCGTGTCTCGCCCCGGGAGGCGGGTGCCTTCATCGCCGGCTACACGGTCGCCAATGATGTCTCCGCGCGCGACTGGCAGCGTCGGGGGACCCAGTGGCTGCTGGGAAAGACCTTTGAACGGACCACGCCGATCGGTCCCTGGATCGTCGCCGGCACTGTGGTCGATCCGCGGGACGGCCTGACCGTCACCTGCTCTGTGGACGGTGTGGAGAAGCAGCGGGCCTCGACGAAGGATCTCGTCTTCCCGCCCGACGTGCTCGTCTCCTACCTCTCGCACGTCCTGGCACTGCGGCCCGGTGACATCGTTCTCACCGGCACGCCGGGCGGGGTGGGAGTGGCGCGCCAGCCGGCGGAGTTCCTGGCGCCGGGCAGCGTCGTCGTCACCACGGTCTCGGAGCTCGGCACCCTGCGGAACGTGTGTGTCGAAGCCGACGTCCACTGAATCGACCGAAAGGCTGTCGGATGTTCTCGAAAATCCTCGTGGCCAACCGTGGTGAGATCGCGGTTCGGGTCATCCGCACCTGCCGCGAGCTCGGCATCGGGAGCGTCGCCGTATATTCCGATCCTGACCGCGACTCCCTGCACACCCGGCTGGCGGACGAAGCCGCGGCCTTGGACGGGGCGGGTGCGAAGGACACCTATCTCGACCAGAACAAAATTATTGCGGCGGCTGTGGCCTCCGGCGCGGAAGCCATTCATCCCGGCTACGGGTTCCTGGCTGAGAACGCCGGTTTCGCCCGTGCGGTCGATGCCGCCGGTCTGACCTTCATCGGGCCGCCGGCCGCGGCGATCGAGGCGATGGGTGAGAAGGTCGCCGCGCGGGAGACCGCGGGCACCGCGGGAGTCCCCCAGGTCCCGGGCAGCAAGGGCGCGATCACCACTGTCGACGAGGTCGTCGAGTTCGGGCGTCAGCACGGCTATCCACTGGCGATCAAAGCCTCCTACGGGGGCGGCGGCCGTGGGATGCGCACAGTGTGGAACGAGGGGGAGGCCGCTGAGGCGTTCGAGGCCGCGCGCCGTGAGTCTGCCGCCGCGTTCGGCCGGGACGAGGTGTATATCGAGCGATATCTCGCCAACGCTCGGCATGTGGAGGTCCAGGTCTTCGCCGACACCCACGGCACCGTGGTCTGGCTCGGCGACCGCGACTGTTCGGTTCAGCGTCGGCATCAGAAACTCGTCGAGGAGGCCCCCGCACCCGGTCTGTCTCCGCGGCTGCGGCAGGCGATGGGGGAGGCCTCGGTTCGGCTGGCGTCGGCGGTCGGCTACGTCGGGGCCGGCACGGTCGAGTATCTCGTCGAGGCTGAGCGGGACGCCTTCTACTTCCTTGAGATGAACACGCGGATCCAGGTCGAGCACCCGGTCACCGAGGAGACCCTCGGGCTCGACCTGATCGCCGAACAGATCCGCGTCGCCGGTGGCGGCCGCCTCAGCGTCACCTCCTCAGGGCCCTCCCCCCGCGGGCACGCCATCGAGATCCGCGTCAACGCGGAGGACGTCGCGGAGGGCGCCTTCCGGCCGTCCCCCGGGCCGGTCAGCACGCTGCGGGTGCCCGTCCGCCCGGGCGTGCGGTTCGACGGTGGCTACGACACCGGCGACGAGGTGCTGCCGTACTACGACAGCCTCGTCGGCAAGCTGGTCGTGTGGGCGCCGACAAGAAGCCACGCGATCGAGCGCGCCCTGGGCGCCGTCGCCGAGCTGCAGATCGAGGGCATCCCCACAACACTGCCCGCGGCAACCGTGATCCTGAACCATGCCGACTTCCAGAACGCCCGGATCAGCACCCGCTGGCTCGAGCACGAGGTGGACCTTCCCGCACTGCTGCCGGCACCCGGAGTGGCGACCGACCCCGACGACTCCGATCACCCTGACCACGCTGACCAGGCCGCCGAGAACGACGAGCTGCTCGATCGGCAGGAGGTCTACGTGGGTGGCCGCCTCTACCGCATTCCCCTGCCCGCGGCGCCGACGCTGACAGCCGTCGCGGCCCCGTCCGCCGCGGCCAGGAACGGAACCGCCGGCCGGCGACGTGGCGAAGCTGCCGCGCGTCGCCCGAAGAAGGCCGCCGCCGGGACGGGCGCACTGGTGAGCCCCATGCAGGGGACGGTGATCAAGATCAATGTGAAGGAGGGCGACCTCGTCGAGGAGGGCCGGGTCGTGCTCGTCCTGGAGGCCATGAAGATGGAGAACCCGATACGGGCAGCGATCGCCGGAACCGTGACATCCCTGCTCGCGACACCGGGCCTGGTGGTCAGCACAGGCACCCTGCTCGGCGAGATCACACCGTCGGCGGGCTGAGCCGACCTATCCGGGAGACATCATGACTCAGACCACACCGGCACCCGCGGTGGTGCGTTCCGATCCCCACGAGGAGCTTGAACGCAAGCTGACCGCGGCCCGCCTCGGCGGGAGCGAGACACAGCGGCGCAAGCAGGTCGAGGCCGGCAAGATGCTCGTCCGCGACCGGCTGGCCCTGCTCTTCGACGACGGCTGGAGCTTCGAGGACGGCCTGCTGGCACGGTTCGAGGAGGGACTGCCCGGCGACGCGGTGGTCACCTGCGTCGGCAGGGTCGATGGCCGGACCGTGTGCGTCATCGCGAACGACTACACAGTCAAGGCCGGAACCTGGGGCAAGCGCACCTTCGAGAAGATCGTCAACATGCAGCGGACCGCCGACGACATCGGGGCACCGCTGGTCTACCTGTTCGACTCCGCCGGAGCACGCATCGACGAGCAGTTCGAGAGCTACGCCGGCCGCCGGGCCTGGGGGAACATCTTCTACAACCAGGTCCAGTACTCCGGGCGGATCCCGCAGGTCTGCGCCCTGTTCGGGCCCTCGCCGGCCGGGTCGGCATACGTGCCAGCGCTGTGCGACCTCACGATCATGGTTCGGGGTCGGGCCACCGCCTACCTGGGTTCTCCGCGGCTTGCCCAGATGGTGACCGGGGAGGACGTGACGCTGGAGGAGATGGGCGGCGCGGAGATGCACTGCCGCACCTCCGGCCTGGGAGACGTCCTGGTCGAAGACGACGAGGAGGCCATCGCGGCGATCCGTGTCTGGCTCTCCTACCTGCCCCAGCACTGGCAGGAGGACCCGCCGCGGGCCCAGCCGCTGGAGCCCGCAGACGGGCGCACCGTACGGGAGATCGTCCCGGAGCGGGAGTCGGAACCCTTCGACATGGTCGAACTGATCAACGCGGTGGTCGACGACGGCTCGTTCTTCCCCTACAAGGAGCTTTTCGCCCCGGAACTGGTCACCGGGTTCGCACGTCTAGACGGCCATCCGGTCGGCATCGTGGCCAATCAGCCGATTCATCTGGGTGGCGTGCTCTTCCCCGACTCCTCGGACAAAGCGGCGCGATTCATCTGGATCTGCAACGCCTTCAACATTCCGCTGCTGTTTCTTGTCGACATCGCCGGCTACATGATCGGCTCGGAGGTCGAGCGGAACGGCATCATCCGGCACGGGGCGAAGATGCTGTACGCCGTCGCCGACAGTCGGGTCCCGCGGATCACGGTTCTGGTGCGGAAGGCGTATGGGGGTGGCTATCTGGCCATGTCGGGAGCACCGATGAACCCTGATGCGGTGATCGCGTTGCCGACCGCCAAACCCGCTCTCATGGGCCCCGACGCCGCCGTCAACGGAATTCACTACAACCGGATCCAGAGCATCGAAGACCCCGCGGAACGTGCGGCCTTCATCAAGGAGAAGCAGGACGAGTACGCTGCCGGGATCGACGTGTTCAAGATTGCCAACGAGAACGCTGTGGAGGCCGTGGTACCGACGAGCCTCCTGCGGAACGAACTCGTCTCCCGTCTGGATGTCTACCGCCGGCGCCCCCGTACCGGCCCGGCCCGCCGTGTCGGCGTCACGCCGGTCTGAGTGGGGGCCTGTCACATATGATCATCATGGGCTGGCGATGTCTGCCCGGCGCTGGGCCCGGCCGTCCCAGCCGCCGTGGACAGGCCGAGCTGGCGGAAGGTGAGCTCGGTGTAGACCCCGACGATGCGCTCGAGGGGAAGCTCGCGCGACTCCCGAAACCAGGACGCGAGATGCATGCCCTGGGCGAGTATGGCGTAGGTCTGCAGCCGAGAGTCGAGAAGAGGCAGCCGCGCGAACTGCGCCGCGGTCTCGATGGCCCCTCTCAGCAGGAACTCGTACTCCCTGCGGCGGCCCAGAATGAGCTGCCGCTGGTCGGGGGAAAGTGAACGCAGCTCGGAGTTGCCGATGAAGGTCTCCTTCGCGTTTTTCGCATGAAAACGCAGGTGGTTGTCGATGAGTGCGCTGAGTTGTCTGACCGGATCGGGGCCCGCGTTCTCAAGTGCCTCCCGCGAGGAGCTGATAAGTCGATCCATTATCGACGTCATGATGTCGGCGAGCAGCTCGTCCTTGCTGCCGATGTGGTTGTACAGACTCCCGGCCTTGATACCGACCCGGTCGGCGAGCATCCGCTGTGACGTCGATTCATAGCCATGCTGGAAAAAAAGTGCGACCGCTGCGGCCCTGATCTCGGCGCGAGTTCGCGCTCCATCTCGTGGTCGGTTCTGCATCTGCTCTCCCCGGCTGTTGTCGACGCGTCTTTCGGCTCCACGCGGCAGTCGGTTGCCATTATACGCTAACAAACGTCCGCCTACGATTCTTCGTTCGGACAATCAAGAAGGGTGGGTGAGTCGGTGTGGCTCTCCATGTAGCGAAACAACAGCTGAAGGTCATTCGATCGGCGGACCTCGGTGAGCTCACGGCCCAAACCGAGGGCGCGCTGCGCCGATCCGGGGTGAGCAAGGAGAACAGCGACGCGACCGGAATCTGGCTGGGAAAGGTGCACACCCCGGCCGGCTACGCGTCGGAGGCCCACCACCACGGCAGGGCCGAGACGGCTGGCTACGTCCTCAAGGGCCGCGCCTACATACTCTTCGGTGAGAACTACCGGGAGCGGGTGGATCTGGAGGAAGGCGACTTCATCTTCGTTCCGCCGAGCCTGCCGCACATCGAGGGAAACGCCTCCGACGTCGACGAGCTGGTCTGGCTGACAGCGCGCCATCCGGACAACATCGTCATTAATCTGGGACGCCCCGATATCACGACCCGGGCGTAACTCCGACCTTCGCGGACCTTTACCGGAGTCGTCACCTCCTGACGTCCCGGACCGGGGGCCGGTGGCGGTACGCCGCTTCTCCTGAGACGGCAGTGCCGCTGCCGGGTCTCCCCGTGGGGCTGATCTCTGCGACCCGACAACCACGAGCGGTCCGGCAGGCCGTCGAGAGGTGACGTATGGACAAGACACGGTTTGAATCGGTCGCCGAAGCACAGCGGCGCGCGCGCCGCCGGCTGCCGTCGTCGGTCTACAGCGCACTGCTCGCCGGCTCGGAGGCGGGAGTGTCATACCGGGACAACACCGCCGCCTTCGACGAGCTCGGCTTCGCCCCGCACGTGGCGGGGCTGAAGGAGAAGCGTGACCTGAGCACAACCGTCCTGGGCCAGCCGCTGGCACTGCCGGTCGTCATCTCCCCCACCGGGGTGCAGGCCGTCCATCCCGACGGGGAGGTGGCCGTCGCCCGGGCGGCGGCGGCCCGCGGCACCGCCATGGGCCTGAGCTCGTTCGCGAGCAAGCCGATCGAGCAGGTCATCGCCGCGAACCCGCAGGTCTTTTACCAGACGTACTGGATGGGCACCAGGGACTGGATGGTGCGGCGCCTCGAGCACGCCCGGGATGCCGGCGCGGTCGGCCTGATCGTCACCCTGGACTGGTCGTTCTCGCACAGCCGGGACTGGGGAAGCCCCTGGATCCCCGAGCGGCTCGGCCTCAGGGCCATGGCAAGGCTGGCACCGCAGGGGCGCGCACGGCCCCGCTGGCTGGCGGCCCACCTGCGCGCCGGCCGGCTCCCCGACCTCACCGCGCCGAATCTGGCCGAGCCGGGTGAGCCCGCCCCCACGTTCTTCGGCGCCTACGGCACCTGGCTGCAGACACCCCCACCCAGCTGGGACGACATCGCCTGGCTGCGCCAGCAGTGGGACGGGCCGTTCATGCTCAAGGGCATCAGCCGGGTCGACGACGCCCGGCGTGCCGTGGATGTCGGGGCGAGCGCGATTTCGGTGTCCAACCACGGCGGCAACAACCTCGACAGCACCCCCGCCCCGATCCGGGCGCTACGTGCAGTGGTCGAGGCGGTCGGCGAGGACGTCGAGGTGCTGATGGACGGCGGCATCCGCCGTGGCGGCGACGTGGTGAAGGCACTGGCGCTCGGCGCTCGGGCGGTCATGATCGGCCGTGCATACCTGTGGGGGCTGGCCGCTGCCGGGCAGGCCGGGGTGGAGAACGTCCTGGACATCCTGCGGGGCGGGATCGACTCCACCCTGCTCGCGCTCGGCCACTCATCCATCCACGACCTCACTCCGGACGACATCCTGGTGCCCGACGGCTTCCCGTACCCGTCCGCCGCCCCGCCGGCCCGGTGATCACCGGCATTCCGCGGAGAGGCGGGCACCTGTCCTGGCTGACGGCGAGACCCGAAAAAGCCCCAGAACTGACAAGAAAGTGCGAGCACGTCTATAAGTCGCGGTGAGTAGAAAAAGTGCTCGGGCGAAGAAGCGGGAGGTCGTACGGCATAGGCTGGCTAGGCCGGGCTTTCCTGGGCACGGCGCTGGCCAAGGGGTACGCCGAGGAGGTGCATACGATGCCGGGACGGCGGACCCCTGCGGCGCATGAGAACGACCTCCCAGGCGCAGGGACTGATGACAGCGGGCATCGGGCATCGGTCCTGGAGGCGCGCGACCAGTTCCTGGCCACGAGGAGCAACAAGCCAGTCGGGGTCAGAGATCTCATCGGGGAATCATGGCTGCGGTCGCGGCGCTGGGCCGTTGCGGCGGATCGACTCGTGCCGCACCCGGTGAACCGGGATCTGGACCCGCCGATAGTGGATATCGCGAGACCGATCCTGCAACGGCTGGCCGGCCGGCTGGCCGGCCAGCAGATCGGCCTGCTTCTCACCGATGCGGACGCCGTGCTGTTGCTCCGTTTCGCCAAAGATCCCACGTTCAGACGCCGACTCGACCGGGCCGCTTCGCTTCCCGGCTACAGCTGGTCCGAACAGTCTGCCGGTACCAACGCCGTCGGCACGGCACTGCATCGTGGTGCTCCGACCCTGGTGGCCGGCGGCGAGCACTACGTCAACGAGCTCCGGGATCTTTCCTGTGTCGGTGTGCCTCTCGGTGACCCCGTCACGGGCCAGGTTCTCGGCCTGCTGGACCTTTGCTGCCCGGCGGTGGACTCAGGACCCATGATGGCTGCCGTAGCTGATCTTGCGGCGGACAAGATCCAGAACGTCCTGTCCTCGACGAAGAGCGACTCGGACCGGCGACGAATATGGGTCAGGGACTATGACACAGCCCGGCTGAAGAGGTTGTACGAGACGGAGCGCAGAAATCGGGAAGTGGCGGAGACGCTGAGCGGAATCGCGGCTCAGGACATGTCCACACTTGATGGCCAGGATGTCCTCGCACGAATCATGACGGCAGCCGCGCCGCTGCTTCCCTGGCACGCGGCCTGGGTGCTCGCCCGAGAACCGGATCAGGCCCTGAAGGTCATCGCGGTGCAGGGCGACGTGGACCAGCGGGTAGTCGGTATGGACTTCGTTGCGCCGTCCGATTCGGTGCTCCACCTTGCCTTCTGCGGCACCATGCGAGCCAGTCCGCACTTCCCCGCGCTGGAACAGATGCCGGGCCACCAGAGCTATGCCGGAAGCTGGATCGCCGTGCCGGCCGCCCGCGGCACGTACCCGCGCGTGATAGTCGTGGTGACATCCCGCGCCCCCGGCCGCTACGGCCCGAAACGCGCGGCCATTGCCCAGAAGATTCTCGGTCAGGCAGCCACCATATTCGAGCAGGCGCTGATCTTCAGGGAGACCAGAAGTCTCGCCTGCACCGATCCGCTGACCGGACTCGCCAACCGGCGCGCCTTCTTCGGGCAGGCCGGCACTCTGGTCGAGAAACACATTACTGCCGGCCAACCGCTCGCTGCTCTGATGACTGACATCGATGGCTTCAAAGGCGTGAACGACCGCCATGGTCACGCCGTTGGGGACCTCGTTCTCGCCAGGATCGGCGAATTCATCCAGAATGTGCTCCGCCCGCACGGCGTGACGGGGCGGGTCGGCGGAGAGGAGTTCGCGGCAGTGCTCGACTGCCACGAGGATGCCGCGGTCGTCCTCGCTGAACGGCTTCGAAACAACGTATCGACGAGCCCGGTCTGCATCCCCGGTGGCTCTCTCGCAATTACGGTGAGCGTGGGTGTCGCGATGCTGACCGCTGGCGACCGTTGCCTGGATGACCTGCTGCTTCGTGCGGATGCCGCCCTCTACCGAGCAAAGGAGTCCGGGCGTAACCGGACAGTCGTGGCAGGTGAGCCTTCTTCCCGCAGGGGCGCCTGGCAGATTCCGAAGGTTCGATCCTGACCGGGAGCATCCAACCAGTATTAATGCGAACCTGAACTTGCAGGTCACGGGCCCGACGGTCGCTGCGGGCGCGGCGCACGCGAAGATTCGCCGAGCCGACTACACCGGTAACACAAACTGGCGTCCGAGACACGGTCAGACGGCAGCTCGGGACTCTGGTGGTGGGCCGAGTCGACTGCGGTCGATACGGGTCGACGGTCTTGAACGGCCCGCACGGGAATCGTGGCCGGGCTGACGTCCCTGTTCGAGCTTGGCAACGTCCTTGCGCCCAGGCATCGACCGGTGCCCCGATCTGAGTGGCGCCTGCGGTCGCGCCCATGGTGGGACCTGGTGCACGGTGGTCGCCCTGTGTGACGGATCTGTGGGAGCGCTGTGCTCGGGACGCCGAACTCTCTCCGCCGACGATCATTGTCTATGCTGTGGCCCGCGGCCTGCTGGTAGATCTTCGCGGGTCGATGTAATCGCGATGATGTTCCTGCGGCTGTTCCATGTTCGTTCCTCATGCCACGGCACTCATGCGTGCCCGGCCTTCCACCCGAGTGCTTGCAGAACAGCGAGCGGCTGCCGGACCAGTCCGACGGAGCGACCACGGCGAGGGCGGAGGATCGGATGAAGCGTCTGACCGGGCGGTGGCGGATCGTGGAGATGGACCTGTGGGACCAGGATGCCATCGACCTCGTCGGCCCCGGGTTCATCGAGTTCGACCGGGACGGGACCGGCGAGTTCGGGTTCATCGCCGTTCGCGGCTGGATGGACTGTCGTTGGGGCACGCGCGACGGCCGGCCCCTCGTCGAGTTCAGCTGGGACGGCGACGACGAAGGCGATGAGATCAGTGGGCGTGGCTGGGCCGTGCTGGGCGACGGCGACGTGCTCACCGGGCACCTGTTCATCCACAGGGGCGACGACTCGGCGTTCCGCGCGACACCGTTCTCCCACGCCAACCCGCGGGACTGGCGGTGAGCTGGCCAGGGCGTCGGGGTTGTCGCAGTCGACGGTGTCGCGGATGTGACGGGCATTCGGCCTGAAACCGCATCTGGTCGAGACGTGGAAGCTCTCGACGGACCCGCTGTTCGTGGACAAGGTTCGTGACGTGGTCGGGGTCTACCTCGACCCGCCGGAGAAGGCGGTCGTGCGCTGCGTCGACGAAAGTCCCAGGTCCAGGTGCGGCGCGTCCCGGGAAGGCCAGGTGGTTGTGCCCTTGCCTGAGATGTAGGTCTGCCAAGCGATGAGCGCGTCAGCTCGCCGGCCAAGCTGTGGACTTGGTCTCGAGGTACTGGTCGAAGCCCGCATGTCCTTTGTGCCTGCCGATGCCGCTGGCCTTGTAGCCGCCGAAGGGCATGTCCGGGCCGGACGCCAGGCCGCCATTGACGTGGACGGTGCCCGTCCGGATACGTCGGGTCACCGCCAGCGCCCGTTCCAGCGATCCCGACATCACCGCGCCGGACAAGCCGTAGGAGCTGTCGTTGGCGATCCTGATCGCGTCCTCGTCGTCCTCGAACGGGATCACCGCCAGGACGGGCCCGAAGATTTCTTCCTGGGCGATGGTCATGGAGTTGTCGACGTCGACGAACAGCGTCGGTTTGACGAAGTACCCCTTGTCGAGCCCTTCGGGCCGCTCGGTGCCGCCGACGAGAAGTTTGGCTCCCTCATCGATGCCCTTGCGGATGTAGCCGAGCACCCGCTCACGCTGTTTTGTCGAGATGACCGGGCCGGTGACGGTATCCCCCTGCTGGGGATCACCGACCTTGACGCCCGCGTACATGGCCTCGAGCAGGGCTACGCCCTCGTCGTAGCGGGAGCGGGGGAGCAGCATCCGGGTCGGGATGGCACAGCCTTGGCCGGCGTGGACGCATGCGGCGATGCCCATCCTCGTGGCGGTCTGCAGGTCGGCGTCGTCGAGCACGATCGTCGCCGATTTGCCGCCCAGCTCCAGGAACAGTCGTTTGAGGGTGGCCGCACCCTTCTCCATGATCCGTTTTCCGACGGCGGTCGACCCGGTGAAGGCGATCAGGTCGACTTTGGGGGAGAGGGTCAGTTCCTCGCCGACGAGGTGGTCCGACGCCGTGACGACGTTGACGACTCCAGGCGGGAAGTCGGTGTGTTCGGCGATGAGGCGGCCGAGGCGGGTGGCGTGGAACGGGGTGTCCGGCGCAGGCTTGAGCACGACCGTGTTGCCGGTGGCCAGCGCCTGGCCGAGTGCGTGCAGTGCGATCTGGAGCGGGAAGTTCCAGGGCACGATGGCCCCGACGACGCCGGTCGGCTCGCGCCAGATCCTCCGCGATGTCAGCCTTCCGCTTCGCTCGTCGACCGTGTTACCGAGGTCGGTCTCCCAGGGGTAGGTGTCGATGAGCTTGGTCGGGTGGCGCAGCGCGTTCGCCAGCGGCGCGTCGAGCTGTTCGCCGTTGGTGATCGTCCGCGGGCAGCCGACCTCTGCGATCAGCTCCTCGCGGAACTGCTCGCGTTCCGACTCGAGCGCCTTCTGTAGCTGGGAGAGGCAGAGCTTGCGCAACGCGCGGTTCGTCGGCCAGTCGGTCTCGTCGAAGGCCCGGCGGGCGGCGTCGATGGCGCGGTGCATGTCAGTGGCGGAGGCATCGGTGACCTGGCCGAGCACCTCCTCGGTCGCCGGGTTGACGTTGTCGAACGTCTTGCCGGTCGCGGCCTCGACGAGCTTGCCGTCGATGAACATCCTCGACTCGAACTGAGGTCTGTCAGCCACTGCTGCCTGCTCCTTCCGTCCGGCGGGTTTGCCCGCCGTGCCCATCTAGGCAGGGGTGAGTACGACGACGGGGATCACTCGCTCGGTACGTCGCTGGTAGACGTTGTAGTTAGGCCAGATGTCGGCCATGATCCTCCATAACCATGGCTTTTCCTCCTCGGTTGCGGTGCGGGTGGTCACCACGATGTGGTCGGCTCGGACCTGGATCTCGGCTCGAGGATTTGCGGTGAGGTTCAGGTACCAGGCTGGGTGCCGGGGTGAGCCGCCGGTGGAGGCGATGACGAGGTAGTCGTCGCCGTCGCGCCCGAAGATGAGCGGCGTGGTACGTGCCTTGCCGGTGCGCCGGCCGGTCGTGGTGAGCAGCAATATCGGGACGGTGTTCCAGAGGTAGCCGACCTCGCCGTCGGTCTCCCGGTAACGGCGGACGTGTTCCGCGCCGAGCAGGGTCCGGTCAGGTAGTTGGAAGTCGCTCTCAGCCACGGGTCGCTCCTCTCAACCGAACAGCACGGGGATCGCTGTCGGGCCGCGGTGGTACATGCCGATGATGCGGGGAGGGTCGGCGTCGGGATCGAGCCGAAGGTTCGGCAGCCGGTCGAGCAGGGCGCTGATGCCCGTGTACATCTCGGCCCGGGCGACATGCATCCCCAGACACACGTGGGGTCCCCCGCCGAACCCCAGCGACGGCTTCGGGGGGCGGGTCACGTCGAACTCGTCGGGCCGTTCCCAGCGGCGGGGATCCCGGCTACCGGCACCCAGCGCGAGGTGCAACACCGCGCCCTTCGGGAGATGCGCGCCGTGGAATTCAACATCCTTGGTCAGGAACCGGGAGAACATGGGATTGGTTGGCATCCACCGCAACGACTCGTCGATCGCGTTACGCAGCAGCTGCCGGTCCCGGCGTACCGCGTCGAGGATTTCCGGGCGCTGTAACAACGCGGTCAGTACAATCCCCATCTGTCGCCATGTCGTGCCCGATCCCGCCATGAGGAGCAACACCGCGAACGAATAGATCTCGGCATCCGACAGGCGGTGAGGGTTCCCGTCGTCGTCCTGCACCTCGGCGTCGACCAGGACGCTGATGAGATCGTCCTCGCGAGTCTCGCGGCGGGCGGCGATGATCGGCGCCAGCAGCGGTACGAGCCGCTCCGGGCTGCTCAAAGCCTCCCGGATCGCGATCGCCTGCTCGACCGCCACCCCGAAGCTGCCCGTGATCGTCAGTACCGGGACCGCTGCCGAGAAATCGACGTTCAGGTCCGCAGAGCCGTCGCCGGCGAACCAGTCGATCAATGCGTGTACCGTCGTTTCGATCCACTTCTCGGTCCACCAGGCCATCCGCGGTGGCACGAACGACGACTGCACCAGCCTCCGGTAACGGCGGTGCTGGGCACCGGCCATGGAGAATATGCTGTTCAGCGGAGCGAGCCGACCGCCCTCGAGATCGACCGCTACCGACGACGAAGCAAAAACCTCCTGGTTCTTCAACGCCTCGTCACACGCCGCGAACGTGAACGCGGTGAAGTGCGGCCGGTCCTCGAACGGCAACCCTTGAAACAACACCGGGCCGCTGAAACCCGTCAACTCGTGCAACGTTCCAGGATGTACCGCTGCCAGCTCCCGAAGCTCGTGCCACCTCGGGTACGGGTCTTCCTCATAGCCCGCGACCGTGCCGAGGTTCGCCTCATTGCGGAGATCGAAAACCTCGCGCAAACGCGCCCGGTCAAGCAACCCAATGCTATCTGGTCTGGTCATCTCGCTACGTAACCTCCGTCGACCGGTAACAACACACCTGTGATATTCGCCGCCCGGTCCGACACCAGGTACACCGCCGCCTCGGCGCAGTCCTCCGTCCTGATCGGCTTGCCCAGCGGATGGATTGACCCGACCCGCTCGGCGTACTGCTCAAGGGCGTCGGGCGGAACCTCTGTTCCGCCTGCCGCCGTGAAATTGGTGGTGTACGGCATGCCGGAGGGGCAGATCGCGTTGACTCGGATGCCGAAGGGTGCGCATTCGATGGCGACGCCGCGGGTCAGCTGGTGCACGCCACCCTTCGTCGCTCCGTATATCGTGTCGCCCAGGCCGACCAACCCGGCTACCGACCCGGTGTTGAGAATGACGCCGCCGTCGCCTTGCTTCTTGAACTGCGCCACCGCGTACTTGCAGCCGAGGAACACCCCGCGGAGGTTGACCGACGTGATGCGCTCGAACTCCTCGATAGTGTGGTCCTCGATCGTCTTGCCGCGGCGGGGCGCTGGAATGCCGGCATTGTTGAACATGATGTCGAGCCGGCCGAACCGCTCGACGGCCGCGGCGACCGTCGCGGCGACGTCCTGTTCAGATGCCACGTCGCATTCCTGCGGGATGGCGACGCCGCCAGCAGCCTCGATCTGGCGCACGGTCTCCTTCGCCCACTGGAGCCGAATGTCAGTGCAGACGACGAGCGCACCCTCTTTGGCGAACCGCAGGGCTGAGGCGCGGCCGACGCCCGACCCGGCGCCAGTGATCACCGCGCTCTTCCTTTCGAGTAACACCGTCACATCCCATCGTTTGGCGCGAGCTGGATTGCGGCGGTCGGGCACCCTTCTGCCGCAACGCGAATCACGTCAATCGGATCGGCGGCCGAGTCGATCACGATCGCCTTGGCTTCCTCGTCATGGCCAAACGTGCCGGCCGCATAGACGAGGCAGATACCGCTACCCATACACCGCTCCCGATCTACGGTGACCGTCCAGGTGTCGCTCATCTCAATCCCCACTCGCCGGGGCGGTTCGACGCCATCGCCCGATATCCTTACAGCACCCAGCATCAACGAATCCTTCCGGTTGAGCTTAGCGCGATCTTTGCGTATTCGGCCAATTCCTTGCCTCGCCCGGCAAATCCCAACTGCCTTTAGATGTGACTGCCGCGCCCGTTTACAGGATGGCCTTGCTGGCTTTGAGTTCGTCGATTTCGTCCCAGGTGAGGCCGAGTTCGAGGAGCACGGTCTCGGTGTGTTCGCCGTGCTCGGGGGTGCGGGCCGGCTGGCTGGGCTGCTGGTCGAACTGCACGGGTGCGGTCGCCAGCGAGAGGGAGTGGCCGTTGCGGCTCGGTGCCCACTCACCCTCGAACTTTGCATGCCTGGGCGTTGCGGCGGCGGGCGTCGATGTCGAGGAAGCGGGGGTCGGTCGCCATGGTCGGCGGTGCGATACGGGAGTATCAAGGGTTCCCCACTCGGCGAGCACGGCCCCCGACAACGGGACGAAAACGTGCGAGGCCACCTCGAGCACCCGCACCCCGGCGAGTGGCGCCGCGCTCACGCCGTGCTGGTCGGCTGGTGCGAGTGGGCGAACTGCCCCACTGTGACCGCCTTCCAGTTCCGAGTGCCGCGGGAGAGGATCGAGATGTCGTGGCCTGCAACTTCCCGCCGCAACGCGCCAGTCGTGCACTGCTCGCGCGGCCGGAGGGCGAACGGGTCGAACGAGAACACCCGCATGGCATTCAGGTGGGTGACTTTGTCGACCTGCGTGTCGGTCAGCCCGGCCACAGCCTCCGCCACCACCTCGGGGGAGCGCGGCCAGGTGCTGTCGGAGTGGGGGTAGTCGCATTCCCAGGTGATCATGTCCTCGTTCATCCGGTCGAGGTTGGCCAGGCCGAAGTCGTCGACGATGAAGCAGGTGACGACGTGGTCGAGGAAGACTTCGCTCGGTAGCCGGCCGCCGAGGTTGGGGCGGGTCCATGCCTTGTGCTGCTTGTAGGTGTAATCCACCCGATCGAGGAAGTACGGGATCCAGCCGATGCCGCCCTCCGACAATGCCACCTTCAGATTCTTGAACTTCTGGAAGATCGGTGACCACACGAGATCGGTCGCCGTCGGGAAGGTCTTGATGGCCGCGCAGGTGATCTCGACGTTCATCGGGGCGTCGGGTGCGGTGACCACACCGATACCGCCCGACCCGATGTGCACGCACACGACCGTCTCGGTCTCCTGACACGCCGCCCAGAACGGGTCCCAGTGGTCGCTGTGCAGTGACGGCAGGCCGAGAGCGTAGGGGTTCATCGAGAATCTGACCGCGTGCGAGCCCTTGGCCGCGGTCCGGCGGATCTCGGCGGCCATCAGCTGGGGGGCCCAGATGGGCGGGATCGAGTAGGGGATGAACCGGTCGCGGTAGGAGCCGCACCAGGCGTCGAGGTGCCAGTCGTTGTAGGCCTTCAGGACGGCGAGGGCAAGGCCGGGGTCCTGGTCGACTCGGCTGGCGAAGAACGGGCCGCAGAAGCGGGCCATCGACGGGAAGTTCAGCGAGGCGAGCACGCCGTTGACGCTCATATCTTTGACTCGCTCATGCACGTCGTAGCAGCCCCGCCGCAGTTCCTCGAGCCGCGTCGGCTCCACGCCATACTCCTCAGGCGGGCGGCCGGCCACCGCGTTCAGCTCCGAGCTGCGGGCCTCGCCTTCGCCGAACACCCACTTGTCGCTCAGCTCGTCCGAGACGAGCCGGGGGGCCCGATCGGCGTACTTGGCCGGGATGAAGCCGTCGAACATGTCAGGTGGCTCGATCACATGGTCGTCCACGCTGATCAGGATTAAGTCGTCCTTGTTCACGCCGCCTCCGCTACCGCCGCCGCCATGATGATCCCGACGTTCAGCTCAGACGGCTCGATGGTCCACACCGGTAGTCATCAGCTCCGGTGCGAGCGCCATCCTTGCCCGTCTGGGACCGTCGGCAGCGTCCTGTGGGCTCATCATCGACGGCCCGACCCTGGCCGTCTTTGCGCGTTCGGCCAAGTCGTTGACTATTCCGGCCCCACCGTCGCGGTCTAATTCCCTAGTAGCCAATCCGATGCACTCGGCTGGCGATGATTTGCCGTATCCCACCGGCGGTCATTGGTCCGGATGAAGGGCATGAAGCCGGTCGCTGGCGGTGGATGTCAAGGCCGTTGGACACCGGCCAGCCCATCCTGCCCGGCAACGCCCGGACCCGGCGGCACAGTGCTGGCGGCGGATGGCGTGAACGACCTTTCCAACCGGGCAGTCGAGAAGAAGGAGAAGTGCCGTATCGGACACCGCGGGATGCTCACCAGGAAGCTCGTCGCCATGCCGGATACGTAGTCGGCAGCGTCCCGAGCGCCGCATTGTTCGCGGTGCACCGCCCGGCGTAACCCACCGGCGAACGGCCTCATTCGGCGCAGACGCGCTGGCGGTAGGCGGTTGGCGTCTCTCCCGCGTACTGGCCGAACGCCCGCGTGAAGGCGCTCACGCTCTGGAAGCCGACGGCAATGGCGATAGCGGTGACGTTCTGGTTCTGGCCGTCCTGCGCGAGCAGGACCATGGCTTTCAGTAGGCGGCTCTCGAGGTGGTACCGGCGCCAGGACATGCCGGTCGCGGCGGCGAACGCCCGGCGCAGCGAGCGCTCCGACGCCCCGATAGCCGCGCACACCTTGGGCAGGGACACCTCGGCCAGGTGCTCGTTGGTGTAATCCATGGCCGCGGCCACGAGCGGGTCGCGGCTGGTTGGCAGGCACAGCGGGGTCTCGCGGTCGAGCCATTCGACGACGAGGTGGGCGAGGGCTTCGAAGAAGGTGTCGGCCATCGGGTCCTGCACTGTCCGGCTGATCGGCCACCGCTTGGCGTGCAAGATCATCTCCCGGATCACCGGTGCGGCGGCGAGGATGCGGACCCGGTCGCCCGTCGGCAGGCCCATCGCAGGGTCGAAGAAGACCCCGACGGCCTTGACGTTGGTCATCGTGCTGGAGTGAACCATCCCGGCTGGGATCCAGACGGCCTGCTGGGGTGGGAGGAGATAGCGCGCCGTCGCCGTCTCGACGTGGACGATGCCTTCGAACGCGTACTCCAGCTGGTGAACCTCGTGCGAATGCCAACCGCTGACCACTTCGCGGCCGACCCCCAGGGCGTACGTGCCAGCTCGCACCGCCGATGCGTCGACACCCTGCTGCCGCAGACTGGCCGCGATGGGCGAGGTCGGGGAAGAACCCACTGGGACCGCCATGGGCGGATAGTAGTGCCGCGTCGCTCCTTAAGGTGATCTTGCAGGAAAATCTGGCCGGGCACGACATCCGCCGCGGCGATCAGGTTGAGCGGCGTCGCGCCCGCGGCTGGGAGCAGGTAGAAGGCGCGAACCTTGGCGGCAAAGCCCTGGTCGGCGGGAGGGTCGCGACAGTCGTGGACCGCCGCCGTTCGAGATCGACTTCCTTGAGGATCCGGCCGATCGGCGCGACCGAGTGCCGTCCTGTCGAACGATCCACGCCGCCCGGTCGATGGGCTCGCCGGTGTCCAACGGCCTTGACGTCCACCGCCAGTGACCGGCTTCACGCCCTTCATCCGGACCAATGACCGCCGGTGGGATGCGGCAAATCATCGCCAGCTGGGTGCGTCGCATTGGCGACTGGGTGACCATTTCGGCCCCACCGTCGCGGTCTATTCCCCACGCCACAGACGGCCACGGTGGTGCCGGGCGGCGGCAGGGGAGGCGGCGTGAACAACCCGAGCAGACCGATGATGACGCCACACTCGCCCGTCCCGCTCAGCTGGGTCCGCAATCCGCAGCTGCGGATTGCCACTCGCGTCGGCGCCGGGCCGGGCCGGGCGCCGTGGGCGAATTCGTCGCCGCTGGCGAGGATGCCCGCCGCCTGCTCGAGGATGGCGGGCCGGTCGGCGGTGGCGGTGTGGTCGAGGGCGATCGCACGGTTCAGCCGGTGCAGCTCTCGAGAAGCGCGGTCACACCGCACTACTGATGATTAATGTGTGAAGTTCTGTTGATCAGAGCTGTTCCCAAGTCAGTCCGGTTTCGGTGAGGAACCCGA
>NZ_SJXI01000008.1:0-63567 GCF_004337455.1 Parafrankia sp. BMG5.11
AAGGCGCAGGAGGCGAGATCCACTCACCGACGCGATGGCCCGGATGATCGGCACGCAACCCTTCCACGCCGTCACCTTCGCCGGCCGCCGGTTCGACTGCGGCAGCAAGGCGGGCTTCGTGGAAGCGACGCTCGCCCTGGCGCTGGAACGCGAGGACCTGGGCGCCGAAGTGCGCGCGATGGCGGAGCGGGAGTTGAGGCGCTCGACCTGACCTGTTGAGGAGCGCAGCCGCACGCCCCCGCCGATCAGGCAGGTTGAACCACTTGTGCGCGAAGCTGCGCGCGGCTTACGCCGGCGTCACCCGCAGCGGCAGGGTCTTCAGCCCGCCCACGAAGGTGGAGCTCGACCGCCGGGCCTCGCCCGCCAGCTCTACCGCGTCCACCCGGTCGAGCAGTTCCTCGAACAGGATGCGCATCTCCAGCCGGGCGAGATGCAGGCCCAGGCACTGGTGCGCGCCCGCGCCGAACGCGAGGTGGCGATTGGGGCTGCGGGCGGCGTCGAACTTGCGCGGGTCGGAGAACTGGGCGGGGTCGTGGTTGGCCGCAACGTAGTTGATCATCAGCCAGTCACCCTTGGCGATGCGTTGCCCACCCACCTCGGTATCCTCCGCCGCGGTGCGCATGAAGTGTTGCACCGGGCTGGTCCAGCGAATCGCCTCCTCGACGATCCCGCTCAGCAGCGAGCGGTCGGCCTTCACCCGCGCCCACTGCTCCGGGTCCTGTGCCAGTGCCAGCATCGCCCCGGCGGTGGAGGCGCTGGTGGTGTCGTGCCCCGCCGCCGCGACGATGATGTAATAGCCCATCATGTCGCGATCGTTCAGCGGTTCGCCATCGACCTCGGCGTTGGCGATGGTGCTGGCGACATCGCCCGTCGGATGAGCGCGCTTCTCCGCCGTCAGCTTGGCGAAGTAGGCCTCGAAGTCCTTGACCGCGCCGGCGATGATCTGGGTGATTACCTCGGGCGGCAGGTCCTTCATGCCCGACTGGTTGAGGTCCTCGTCCTGACCGCCGAACATCTGCTGGGTCAGCATCAGCATCCGCTGCTCGTCTTCCTCGGGCACGCCGAGGATCTGCATAACGACGTGCAGCGGATAGGGCGCGGCGACCTCCTTGCAGAAATCGACCTGCGGACCTGCGGCAAGCAAGCGATCGACCGCGGCGCGGGCGATGCTGCGCACCTCATCTTCGATCCCGCGGAGGTTCTTGGGCATGAACCATTCCTGGGTGAGTTTCCTGTACTTCATGTGGATGGGCGCATCGAACGTGACGAGGCTCGCCACCATGTGCTCGCTACCGCCGGAGAACGCCTTGGCGAACTCGATCCCGTCGGTGGTGCTGAACACCACCGTGCGCGGGTTGTTGAGGAAGGTCGCGTTGTCCTTCGAGATGCGCATCACGTCATCGTACCGAGTGACGAGCCAGAAGGGCGGGTGCAGTTCGGCAGGTTCGGGCACGATCCGCGCAACCGGCATCTGTTCGCGCAGCCAGTCGAAGGTGTCGAGCAGGTGGTCCCAGCCGGCGTACGCCTTGGGATCGATCACCTCGCGCGCGATCTCTGGCGGAGCGATCGGGGTTGCGGCGGCGGGATCAGCCATGGTGGCCATCGTCAGACTCCCTCGCTCGCGCGCTCTCGGTACTCGTCCTTGAGCTTGCGCTTGTAGAGCTTGCCGTTCGCCTCCCGCGGCAATTCGGCGCGGAAGTCGATCTCCCGCGGTAGCTTGAGCCGCGCAAGCTTGGTGCCGAGGTAGTCGAGCAACTCGGCGCGCAGACCCTCCCCCGCCGCGTCCGGGTCCGCCGGCTGGACAACGGCCACCACCCGCTCGCCCATGTCCGGGCACGGCGCGCCGATCACCGCCGCATCGGTCACCTTGGGATGCGTTATCAGGAGGTTCTCGATCTCCTGCGGATAGATGTTGACCCCGCCCGAGATGATCATGTTGGACCGCCGGTCGGTCAGGTAGAGGAAGCCATCCTCGTCCAGCTTGCCGATGTCGCCCAGCGTGGTCCAGCCGTTCGCGTGCGTGGCTTCGGCGGTCTTGTCGGGATCGTTGTGGTAGACGAACTGATCCTCGTTCTCGAAGAACACGACGCCCTCCTCACCCACCGGCAGTTCATTGCCGTCGACATCGCAGATGTGCGGGATGCCCCTGATCGGCTTGCCAACCGAGCCGGGGTGTTCGAGCCACTGCTGCGATGTCGCGAAGGTCATCCCGTTGCCTTCCGATCCGGCGTAGTATTCGAGCAGGATCGGACCCCACCAGTCGATCATCTTGGTCTTGACGTCGACCGGACACGGCGCCGCCGCGTGGATTGCCCGCTTGTGCGTCGACAAGTCGTAACGGGTGCGAATTTCCTCGGGCAGCTTGAGCATGCGCACGAAGTGGGTCGGCACCCATTGGCTGTCGGTCACTTTGTACGCTTCGATCGCGGCTAGCGCCGCTTCGGCATCGAATTTCTCCATCACCACGACCGTGCCGCCTAGGCTGTGCGCGGTCATCGTCCAGCGGAACGGCGCCGCATGATAGAGTGGCCCTGGGCTGAGGTACACGACGCTCCCGTCAGTCGGCCACCCGAACGCATGCGCGGCGAGCATCAGCAACGGGGAAACGGCGAGGTGGTCGGGATCGGGCGGGCTGACCGGCTTAATCCCCTTTGGCCGGCCCGTAGTGCCAGAGCTGTAAAGCATCGCCAGGCCAAGCTGCTGATCTGCGATCGGCTCTGCCGGCATTGCCGCGAGCAGCGCCGCGGCATCGGCGTCGGTATCGAACACCAGTTGCTCGACCTGCGGCGCGAGGTCGCCCAACTCGGCAAGCCTGGGCGAGAAATAGGCTGAACTGATCAGCATCTTGGCGCCGCTGTCCTGCAGGATGTAGGCAACCTCGTCCGCCGTCAGGTGCGTCGAGATCGGTACCAGAACCGTGCCCGCGCGCTGGTTGCCCCAGGCGATCTCCAGGTATTCCGGCCGGTTCTCCAGCCACAGTCCCACCGTGTCGCCGGGCCCCACTCCCCGGCTGCGAAACAACTGCGCCACGCGATTGGCGGCGTCTTCCATTTCACGGTAGGTGATCGTCCTGCCGCTGCCTGCCATGATGATCGCGGGGTGGTCAGGGCGGTTGGCGGCATGAGTTGTCGGATGCATCGTGTTCTCCCACCCGGGAGATTAGTTTCATAGCGCAACCGGGCAAGCGAAAAGGGCGACCGGCTCGTGCCGATCGCCCTTATCCGAGCACTCCTCTCCCGAGTGTCTCTTGGCCTGTCGAGGCAGTCCGCGAACCTTCCAGAATTACTTGGCGGCGAGGACCGCGGCGCCGCTGGGGCGGGTCTCTGCCATGTAGGGGATCGGATTGACCGCCTGGCCAGCTACCCGGACTTCATAGTGCAGGTGCGGCCCGGTCGAGCGGCCAGTGCTGCCGACGTAGCCGATGATGTCGCCCTTGCGGACATGCTGGCCGGCGGCGACCGCCAGGCGGCTCATGTGCGCATAGCGGGTCTGAAGATTGCTGCCGTGGTCGATCGCGACGTACAGGCCGTAGCTGGAGAACCAGTCGGCGCGCCCGATCTTCCCGTCGGCGGTCGCATAGACCGGGGTGCCGGTCGGGGCGGCAAGGTCGATGCCCTTGTGAGCGTGCATTCCGCCCAGCACCGGATGCGTGCGCATGCCATAGCTGCTGGTGGTCGCCGCGGCAGCAAGAGGAGCGCGCGACGGGATCGACACGCCCATGGTCGGGGCGATCGGGGTCGATACGGTGCTGGTGGTGGGACCGCCGTTATCGAGTGCCTGCCAGCTGGAGAACAGCTGCTTGAACTGCTCGTCGGAACCCGACACGCCCGAAGCACGGGCATCGCGCACCGAAGCGGCGATATCCGCCGAGGCGGCACTGGAATTTGCGAAAGCAGGCGTCGCGCCCATCGAGAACAGTGCGCCGAATGCGGCAAGTGCGGCAACGACACGGCGCTGGAGAAGGCTTGCGACCAAAATACCCGTCCTTTTGCTTCGCGACACCCCCCGGCGCCGCTGCGAACCCATCTGCGAACCGGAAAAAATCGGCTCGCGGGCAATTTTTCTGAGACTGATCGGAACCCCCCGCCGTCTCGATGATTGTGGGTTAACCGGGCAATTGTTTAACAAGCAAGCACGGCACAGGCACTGAGCGATAAACCGGCTGCAAGACGCGCCGAGTCGTTGAACGGAGGCTTCAGTCCTCCGCGAAAGTGCCTGCGAACCAGCAAAATCCAGTAGTTTTCAGGCGTCATGTCCTGGATTCGGGCACATTCGTCAAAGTGCTTGGAGCCGATGGCCACATGACGGATTTCGTCGTCAAGGATGCGCGTGAGGATTCGAGCACCCGCCATATCGCCGTGGTTTGTCACCCGTTCGATCGTGGACGGGGTCACGTCGAGGCCTCGCGCTTCCAGCACCATCGGTACCACCGCCAGCCGCGCCGCCACACTGTGCGCGGTCTGCTCGGCGGCCTGCCACAGGCCATCATGCGCCGGCATGGCGCCGTACGAGCTGTTCATCGTGGCAAGATGCCGCTCGAGCAGCGCGAAGTGCATCGCCTCGTCGGCCGCAACGCCGAGGAAATCGGACACGAAATCTTCGCCCATCTCCGCCCCGAACCGCCCCGCCATGTCGAGCGCGAGGTCGATGGCTACGAATTCGATGTGCGCGAGCGCATGCCACAAGGCTAGGCGCCCCCGCTCGGATCCGGCTTTGCCGCGTTTCGGCATCCGGTTCGGCGGCAGCAGTTCCGGGGCGACAGGCCGCGCGGGCCGATTGGGCATCGGCTGATCGAAGGTCAGGCCAAGTCGGCCGAGGCGCCAGTCCCGGGCCACTTTCCGCGCGGCCATCACCTTGGCTGCAGGAGCAGGAGTGAGCAGAGCGGCGCGGATGGCGTCACCGACGGGAGGCAAGCGGGTCACAGAGCCTTGGCCGCTTCCAGCACTTCGGCCGCGTGTCCCTTCACCTTCACCTTGTCCCACACCCGGGCGATTCGTCCTTGCGCATCCAGCAGGTATGTCGTGCGCACCATGCCGATGAACTTCTTCCCGTAGAGCTGCTTCTCGGTCCAGATGCCCAGCGCATCGGACAGGCCGCCATCCTGCGCATCGGTCGCCAGCGGCACTGCGAGCTCCTGTTTGGCCATGAACGCCCGGTGCTTTGCGGGCGGGTCCTTGGACACCCCGAGCAGTGCCACCCCGGCTTCGGCAAAGTCGCGCGCCAGCGCGGTGAAATCCTTCGCCTCGGTCGTGCAGCCAGGGGTGTTGTCCTTGGGATAGAACCAGACCACCGCCGGCTTGCCCGCGAAATCCGATGGGCGGACGATGCCCCCGTCGGGGGTTTCCATGGCGATGTCAGGCATCAGATCGCCCACGGCAGGCTTGGTCATCAGGCAGTCTCCAGCGGTTGTCCGAACGAATCGGCCCAGGCGCCCGCAACTTCTTGCCGCGCGTCGGCGAACGCCAGCAGAAGCGACGGCAGATCGGGATGGCCGCATGCCTCGGCCAGCGCGGCAGCTGCGGCGGGGGGCGGCTCGTCGACATCGGGCGCGAGCAGGCGGGCCGCGACCAGCATCCGGGTCATCAGCGCGAGCGCCTCGCGCACGGCGGGCCGGAGCAGATCGGCCGCCACCAGCGCATCGACCGCCTGCCCCAGGTCCGGATCGAACCCGATCCGCTCGCGCAGCTGCAGGTAGTGGACAAGGAATTCCAGGTCGACCAGTCCGCCGCGCAGCAGCTTGGCGTCGAGCACTCCGCGCGCCGGTTTGTGTACCGCCATTTCGCTGCGCATCTTCAACACGTCGAATTTCAGGACGTCAGGGTCGCGATGGCGGACGAGCACCTGGTCGATGATCGACTGCAATTGCGCCCGCGCTTCCGCCGATCCTGTCAGCGGTCGCGCGCGCGCCAGGGCCATGTGCTCCCAGGTCCACGCCTCCTCAGCCTGGTAGCGCGCGAAGCTGTCGAAGCTGACCGCCAGCGGCCCCTGGGCGCCCTGCGGACGCAGGCGGGTGTCGACCTCGTAAAGCGCACCTTCGGCGGTCGGAACGCTGAGCGCGGCGGTGACGCGCTGGGCCAGGCGGTTGAAGTAATGCGTCGCGCCGAGGGGGCGTGGTCCGTCAGACTCCCCGCCGAAGTCGCCGCTGAACAGATAGATGACATCGAGATCGGATGCGTGAGTCAGCGTCCCTCCCCCCAGTCGTCCGAGCCCGAGCACGACCAGTTCGCCCCCCGGCACCCGCCCGTGCGCCCGTTCGAACTCCGCGACCGCCGCTGACTGCGCCGTTGCCAGCGCGGCTTCGGCGGTGCGGGACAGGGCGGCGCCGATCTGAAGGGGATCGTGCACCGCGGCGATCGTCTGCAGGCCGAGAGCGAACCGCAATTCCCCCGTCACGCGGCGGATGCGATCGAGCCGGTATTCGTAATCCTCGCGATCGGCCGCATCCATCTGCGCGGCGATTTCCGCCACGCTACCCGGCAGATCGAGCGCTCGGCGGTCGATCAGCGAATCGAGCAGTTCGGGCCGGCGCCCGAGCCGGTCGGCCAGCGTCGGCGCGAGCACCAGGATGCGCACCAGCTGGTCGAGCAACGCGGGACGCTGGATCAACAGGTTGAACAGGTTGATGGCACTGGGTGCCGCGCTCAGCACCCGCTCCCACCGGTTGAGCGCCTGGTCCGGCTCGGGCGCCGCCGCGAGCCGTTCCAGCAACGCGGGCAACAGGGTGTCGAACGCTTCCCGGGCGGCCTGCGAACGCAGCGCGCGGATATGGCCGTCGCTCCATGCGGCGATGCGCTCGGCCACCTGTTCCGGCTCACCAAAGCCCAGCTCGGCCAACTTGCGCGCGAAGCTATCCCCGCTGACCGGCACCGACGCGGCGGTCTGCTCATCATCCGCGATCAGGGCGTCATAGCGCCGCCCGACGATTTCGGTGATTTCCCGCAGTTCCGCCACCAGCGCCGCGCCGTCGGCCAGGCCGTCGAGCTGCGCCACGTTGTCGAGCGCGGCTCCACTGGGCAGGACGTGCGTCTGCTGGTCGGTAACCATCTGCAGCCGGTGCTCGAGCATTCGCAGCCGATCATAGGCCTCGCCCAGCGCGTGGGCATCCGCGTCCGCGACGATGCCCGCCGCCGCCAGCGCATCCAGAGCGGCGCGGGTGCCCCTCACCCGCAACGATGGATCGCGGCCCCCGTGGATCAGCTGATGAGTCTGGGCAAAGAACTCGACCTCGCGGATCCCGCCGCGCCCCAGCTTCAGGTTGAAGCCCGGCCCCGGCTCTTGCGGTCCGGAATAGCTGGCGCGGATGCGCGCCGTCAGCCGGCGGATTTCCCCGATCGCACCGAAGTCGAGACTTCGCCGCCAGACAAACGGGCGAATGGCCCCCAGGAAGTCTTCGCCGGCCCCCAGGTCGCCAGCGGCGGCACGCGCACGTATGAATGCCGCTCGCTCCCAGGTCAGCGCCGAGCTTTCATAATGAGTGAGCGCACCGGCCACCGGAATTGCCAGCGGGCTGACTTCCGACGCCGGCCGCAGGCGTAGGTCGACCCGGAACACGAAGCCGTCGGCGGTGACTTCGCTCAACAGGCGGACGATCTCGCGCGCATAGCGCTGGGCAGCCTCGGCCGGTTCGTCGCGCTCCCGCCGCGGCAGCGTGGCCGGATCGTACAGCAGGATCGGGTCGATATCGGAGCTGTAGTTCAGCTCTCGCGCGCCATGCTTGCCAAGGGCGAGCGCAATCATGCCGTCGGGATTCGCGTCGGGCACACGCTTGCGGATCGCCGCGGCGATGGCCCGGTCCAGCGACCGGTCGGCCAGCGCCGACAGCTCCCCCATGACGCGCGCCAGCGGGAACGCGCCCGCCAGATCGCCGATGGCCAGCGCCAAGGCATACGCCAAGCGCTCCCGGCGCAGCGCGCGTCCAGGGTCGGCGATCCCATCCCCGGCGGCCGCCGCCCAGGCGAGCGCGTCCTCCCCCGCTCCCTCAGCCAGCAGTTCGGTGAGCGCGGGTAGCCGCGCCGCCGCCTGGGCAAGGAAGGGCGAGTGAGACCGGGCGCGGCCGAGCGCATGGTGCCAGTTTCCCGTCATGACGCCGTTCCAAGCCGAACCCGGCGCCCGGTGCAAGCGCCAGTCGGGTTGTGCCGCCTGCCGCTGCATGGCAGGACCTGCCCGACAAACGTCACATCGGGAGGCTGCCTTTTGCCCTATCGTTCCCTAGCCGCGGTCGCCGCAGCCTCGCTTGCGCTGTCCGGCTGCGCCGCCACCATGGAACCGGTTGCCGGGGCCGCTCCCGCCGGCAGCGCGCAACTCGCGGTCGCACCTTCGATCCCGCTGATGCAGCAGGTGACGAAGCGGCTGTCGCAGGACGACCTTGAGGGCAGAGCGCCAAGCACGGCGACCGAACCCAGAGTGCTCGACTACATCGTCGCGCAGTTCGAGCGCGCCGGGCTCAAGCCGGGCAACCAGGGCAAGTGGCTACAGGAAGTGCCGACGGTGGAAATCACCGGCAGCAACCACAGTCCGATGACGGTCAGCGGCGGCGCCACGCCGTTGCGCTTCTCGTTCGGCGACCAGTACGTCGCGACCAGTTACCGGGTGACGCCGCAGACCAGGGTCGAGAACAGCCCGCTGGTCTTCGTCGGCTATGGCATCAACGCGCCGGAACTCGGCTGGAACGACTATGCCGGCGTGGACATGAAGGGGAAGACCGCGGTCATCCTGGTCAACGATCCCGACTATGCGATGGACGGTCAGGATGGCCTCTTCAAGGGTCGGCGGATGACCTACTACGGCCGCTGGACCTACAAGTTCGAGGAAGCTGCCCGCCAGGGCGCCGCCGCGGCGATCATAGTCCACGACACGTTCCCAGCCGCGTATGGCTGGAACGTCGTCAACTCCAGCTGGACCGGCGCGCAATACTACGTCCAGACCGCCAACGACGGGATGGACCAGACGATGGCCAATGGCTGGGTGCAGAAAGCCGCCGCCGAAGCCACCGTCGGTGCGGCGGGCAAGGACCTTGGCGCCCTGACCGCCGCCGCCCAAATCAAGGGATTCAAGGCCGTCCCGCTTGGCCTGACCGCCAGCTTCGGGTTCGACAACGCGGTGCGAAAATCGACCTCGCACAATGTGGTTGGCATTCTGCCCGGCACGACCCGCGCGGACGAATACGTGCTCTATTCCGGACACTGGGATCACCTGGGCCGCTGCACTCCCGACGCAACCGGCGACGACATCTGCAACGGCGCGGTCGACAACGCGACCGGCATCGGCGCGATCACGGCGCTGGCGGACGCCAACCACCGCGCCGGACCGACCGCGCGGAGCCAGGTGTTCATCGCGCTGACGCTTGAGGAATCCGGGCTGCTCGGATCCGAATACTATGCCCAAAACCCGATCTACCCGTTGGCGCAGACCGTCGGCGGAGTGAACATCGATGCGCTCGCCCCGGGCGGGAGCGCGCGCGATTACATGATGACCGGAGGCGACAAGTCCGACCTGACCACGTTGTTCAACCAGACGCTGGCTCAGCAAGGTCTGCGCGGTTCGCCCGAGGCGGAGCCTGAGAAAGGCTACTATTACCGCTCCGACCACTTCAGCCTCGCCAAGCGCGGCGTGCCGATGTTCTACGTCGATCGGGGGCTCGATCTGATCGCCGGCGGTACCGCAGCCGGGCAAGCGGCGGCGGACGATTATGTCCAGAACCGGTATCACGCGCCGAGCGACGAGTGGTCGGATACGTGGGACTGGTCCGGCATGACCACCGACCTCGCGCTGTTCTACCAGCTTGGCCGTTCGCTCGCCGAGAGCAGTACGTGGCCGAACTGGCACAACACGGACGAGTTCCGCGCCATCCGCGACAAGAGCTGCGCCAGCAGCACTGCCGGCTGCTGATATGCCCTCGATGTCCGCGTTGATGCCGCCGGAGTGGGCGCCGCAGGCCTGGCTGTGGATCGGCTTCCCGCACGATTCAGAGGAATGGCCAGGCTACCTGTCGCGCGCGCAGGAGCAGATGGCGGCGTTCGCGAACGCGGTTGCCGAAAGCGGGCAGGAGGTTCGCCTGCTGGTGCGGGACGCGGCGAACGAAGCGCGTGCGGCAGGCCTGGTTTCGGGGGCGGTGAAGCTTGAGCGGCGCGCCTACGGCGACGTATGGGTGCGCGACACCGGACCGCTCGTGCGCCGCGACGAAACCGCGCTGCGCTGCCGCTTCAACGGCTGGGGCGGCAAGTACCTGATGGAAGGCGACCAGACGATCGGCGCCGAACTCGCCCGCGATGCCGGCCTGCCGGTCGTAGAGACCGACTGGATCCTTGAAGGCGGTGCAATCGACGGCGACGGCACCGGCCTCGTCGCGACCACCGAACAATGTCTGCTCAACCCAAACCGCAATCCGCAGCTGTCGCGCGGCAACATCGAACAGCGATTGGCGGCCGATCTTGGCCTGGACAGGGTCCTGTGGCTTGGCGACGGACTGTTGAACGATCACACCGATGGCCATGTCGACAACCTTGCCCGGTTCGTGGCGCCGAACCGGCTGGCGCTCCCGCGGGGGACGGGGGCGGACGATCCGAACGCGGCGGTCTATGCCGACGCGAGGAACCGCGCCGAGGCATTCGGCGTCCAGGTGGCCGACATCCCGTCGCCCGGCCTGATCACGCGCGGCGATTTCATCGAGCCGGCAAGCTACGCCAACTTCGCGATCACGACCAATCTGGTCGTCGTCCCCACGTTCGGCTCGGTGCACGATGACGAGGGGGTCGCTGCGATCGCGGACCTCTTTCCCGATCGCGCCACCATCGGCCTGCCCGCCGATGCGGTACTCGCGGGTGGCGGCGGCTTTCACTGCGCCAGTCAGCAGATGCCGGCTTTAACTCCGCCTTAGCTTCTTGGCGCGCATGACGCGCACATGGCCAAGGCTGTCGCCCGTATCCTGACCACCGAATCGCCACTGAGCGAAATCGCCCGGTTCGCGCTGGTGACCAGCTGTCCGCTCGCGATGATCCTCGCCGGACGCGCGCTGCCCTTCTAGGTCGGACGCGCCCGTCTGGCGCATCCGCATCAGTCTCAATCAATCGCCGGATTTCATAAGCGCGCGATCAAATCGCTGCCGCCGAGCCGCAACGTCACCGCAAGTCGGGCGGAGTAGCCTCCGCTTTCAGCTGTGCGATGGCGTCGTCGAGCGGCATGACCTTCTGGTGTTCGGCCCCGAGCGTACGCAGCGCGACCATGCCTTCATCCGCCTCCCGCTTGCCGACGACCAGCAGGTGAGGGACCTTTTTGAGGCTGTGCTCGCGCACCTTGTAATTGATCTTCTCGTTGCGGAGATCCGCCTCCACCCGCACGCCCGCTGCTCGGAGCTTGGCCAGCACCTGTTCCGCGTACTCATCCGCATCCGACACGATGGTGGTGACCACCGCCTGGGTCGGCGCCAGCCACACGGGCAGCTTGCCGGCAAAATGTTCGATCAGGATGCCGATGAAGCGCTCGAACGTGCCCAGGATCGCGCGATGCAGCATCACCGGCCGGTGTCGTTCGCCGTCTTCGCCGATGTAGCTGGCGTCGAGCCGCTCGGGCAGCACCCGGTCGGACTGGATCGTGCCGACCTGCCACGTCCGGCCAATCGCGTCGGTCAGGTGGAATTCCAGCTTCGGCGCATAGAAGGCGCCCTCGCCCGGCAGCTCTTCCCAGCCGAACTCCTCCGTCGCCCGGCCCGAAGCGATCACCGCCTGGCGCAGCTCCTCTTCGGCAATGTCCCACATCTCGTCCGAACCGAAGCGCTTGTCGGGCCGCAGCGCCAGCTTGATTGCGTACTGGTCGAAGCCGAGATCGTGATAGACGCTGTCGAGCAAGTCGCAGAAGTCGCGCACTTCCTGGACCAGTTGATCCTCGCGCACGAAGATGTGCGCATCATCCTGGGTGAATTGACGCACACGCATGATGCCGTGGAGCGCGCCGTGAGGCTCGTTGCGGTGGCAGCAACCGAATTCCGCCATCTTAAGCGGCAGGTCGCGATAGCTGGTGATCCCCTGCTTGAAGATCAGCACGTGCGCCGGGCAGTTCATGGGCTTGAGCGCCATCCACTCGGCATCGTCGGATACCAGCGGGCCTTCGTCCTCGGTATTGGGCACCTCGTCGGGGATGACGAACATGTTCTCGCGGTATTTGCCCCAGTGGCCGGACTTCTCCCACTGGCGCGCGTCCATCACCTGCGGGGTCTTCACCTCGACATAGCCCGCCGCGTCGAGCCGGCGACGCATGTACGCCTCCAGTTCGCGCCAGATCTTGTAGCCCTGCGGATGCCAGAACACGCTGCCGTGCGCCTCTTCCTGCAGGTGGAACAAGTCCATTTCGCGGCCCAGCTTGCGGTGGTCGCGCTTGGCCGCTTCCTCCAGCCGATGGAGGTGCGCGTCGAGCTGTTTCTTGTTGAGCCAGCCGGTGCCGTAGATGCGCGTGAGCTGCGCATTCTTCTGATCGCCGCGCCAGTATGCCCCCGCCACGCGCGTCAGCTTGAACGCCTGCGGATCGAGCTTGCCCGTGGACGGCAGATGCGGGCCGCGGCACATGTCCAGCCACGCGTCCTCTTCCTCGGGACCGCCTGACCAATAGACGGTCAGTTCCTCATGCTCGGGAAGCTCCGCCGCCCATTCGGCTTTGAAGCTCTCGCCGTGATCCTGCCAGCGCTTGATCAGGTCCGCGCGTGACCAGACCTCGCGGTGGAGCGGTTTGTCGGCGCGGATGATCTGGCGCATCTTGTCTTCGATCGCCGGCAGGTCGTCGATGGAAAACGGCGCGCGGCTGGCCGGCGCCATCACGTCGTAATAGAACCCGTCGTCGGTCGCGGGCCCGAACGTGATCTGCGTGCCGGGCCACAACGCCTGGATCGCTTCAGCGAGAACGTGGGCGAAGTCATGCCGCGCCAGTTCCAGCGCGTCGGCTTCGTCGCGGCTGGTCACCAGCGCCACCTGCGCATCGCCTTCGAAAGGACGGTTGAGGTCGCGCAGCTCCGCCCCGGAACCGTGATCGACCCGCGCGGCGATGGCCGCCTTGGCCAGGCCGGGCCCGATTGCCGCGGCGACATCGGCCGGAGTGCTGCCCTGCGGCATTTCGCGCACCGATCCATCGGGGAGGCTGATCTTGAGAAGCTCGCTCATACGTTCCGTCCGTCGTTTGGCGCGCCCATGGCAGAAAGGAGGCCGCGCCGGAAGGCGTCTGAAGGGAGGACCGCTTCGGGAGGATGACGCCTGCCGCCCGAAGCCGGGCGGCGGCGGCGCGGGATCAGCCCGCGACCGACCGCCCCCGGAATGCCGGGAGGGTGGTAGTCGGTGTCAGGGTTCGCTGATGCGTCACGCCGATTGACATACGCCGCAAAGACTATCCGCTCAAGCGCCGGGCGCCAAAGTCGGCGGACAGCCGGTGCGTTCCCGCCAGCGTGCTCGACCGCTGCTTCACGGTATCGGTGAACCGCCACTCGCAGGTTGCCTTGGCAGGTGTCAGTTCGACGCACATGTAACCGCGGCGGGAGGTGTCGCACCAGTGAAGCGAACCGCTGGTCTGCACCAGCGCGCGGGCTAGCTCCGCCGGCTTGACGAACGGCAGGTAGGTCTCGACCCCGGGAGAGGTGACCGAGGTGCCGGCGAACTCCACCCCGGCTCCGCCAAGATCGCTCGCCCAGGCGTTGTGACTGTCGCCCGACAGCACCACCAGGTTCGCCTCTGCTTCTCGCGCCGAGTTGAGCAGGCGATTGCGGGCGGCGGGGTAGCCGTCCCACGAATCCATGTTGAACGGCAGCCCGGCTTCGCTCGCCGCCAGGAGCCCGGCCATGCGCGAGCGCGCGAGCTTCTCGATTTCCGGTTCGAGCTTGAGCGACACGGTCGGTGGCAGCAGCACCGTGCCCATCACCACCTGCTGCACCAGAACCTGCCATCTGCGCCCCGACTTAACGGAGGACTTTAGCCCAGCATCGAGCCAGCGCTCCTGCGCCGGTCCCATCAGGGTGCGCTGCGGATCCATATACGCGTCGTCGTGGAAGCTGCGCAAAGCGGTCGCGGCCTGCTCCGGCGCCACTCCCTTGACGACATCGCTCAGGTTGAACTGCTTGTCGCGCCCGGAAAGGCGGGTTTCCAACCGAAACAGCGTCGCCAGATCGCCGACATCGTACCGCGCCCAAGGGTCGTCGCTGATCGGCAGCCACTCCAGGCGCGCCTGCATGGCCGCCTTCCGGCGGGCGGTCCACGTGCCTTCGGCCGCTTCGGTGTGGTTTTCCGCGCCGCCGCGCCAGGCATCGTTGGCGATCTCGTGATCGTCGAACACCGCGATCATCGGGTATAGCTGGTGCAGGCGAACCAGGTCGGGATCGCTGCGATAGCTGGCGTAGCGCAGGCGGTAGTCAGCAAGGTGGATCGCCTCGCTCAGCGGGTCCGCGATCCGGCCATCGACCCGCTGCTTCTCCGTCGGATAGGTCTCACGGTCGTATTCGTAGAAGTAGTCGCCGAGGTGGACCGCAAGATCAAACGCGTCATCCTCGTTGGCGTGTGCATACGCATTGAAATACCCAAAGCCGAGGTTTGAGCAGCTGAACACTGCCATCCGAAAGCGATCGGTTGCGCCTTCGGGCAGGGTGCGCGTGCGGCCGACCGCGGAGATCGAACCGTCAGGCGCGATAAAGCGGTAGTGATACCACCTCGCCGGCTTCAGCCCTTCAGCGATCGCCTTGGCACACCAGTCGCGTTGCGGATCGGCGGTAACGCTGCCGCCGGATACCGCCCGCGCAAAGTCCGCGGTCTCCGATACCTCGAACCTGAGCCGAGCCGGAGCGGCGGCGGCGAAGCGGGTCCATAACAAAACCGACCTGGCCGTTGGTTCCCCGCTGGCGACGCCGTGGGTGAATCCTCGGGCGGTTTGGGCGGCCACCGGCGCAGCGGCCAGCCCAAGGCCGAGAGCGCCCCCCAAGAGCAGCGCCCGGCGATCGAGTGGAATGCTGTGCAGCGGGGCTGGTGGCTGGCGTGACATGCGGTTGCGTCCTATGGAGTGGCGTCGGCTATGCTGCCTGCATGACGACGCCGTGTCACGCGGCGATGGCGCCTGGCGGATTGACCCTGCCCCCCTCCCGTGGCCTAGACCTGGGGCATGGATACCGTTCGCTTTCACCCCGTCGCCGGCCGCCAGATCGCCTACCGTTTCCGTCCGGGGTCCGGGCCGGCATTGGTGTTCCTGCCCGGCTACCGATCGGACATGGCGGGGATCAAGGCAGGCGCCTTCTACCAGTGGGCGGCCGAACAGGGCCGCGCCTGTCTGCTGCTGGACTATTCCGGATGCGGCCAATCGGAGGGGGATTTTGCTGATGGTTCGCTCAGACGGTGGCGCGATGAGGTGGTGGCGCTGATCGATGCGCTGGTGGACCAGTCGGTGGTGCTGATCGGATCGTCGATGGGCGGATGGCTGATGCTGCTGGTGGCGGAAATCCTGGGGGACCGGGTGCATGGCCTCATGGGCATCGCCGCAGCACCCGACTTCACCGAATGGGGTCGCTCGGACGAAGATAAGCGGCGCCTGTCTGCAGGGGAGACGATCTATGACGCCAGTCCGTATGGCCCCACTCCGTTCTATGCCGGCTTCTGGGCCGATGGTCAGGACAACCGGCGGCTGGAGGGAGAGATCACCCTCTCCTGCCCGGTGCGCCTCGTCCATGGCATGCGTGATCAGGTGGTGCCATGGGACATCTCCGTCCGATTGGCGCAGTCCCTGCGTTCGAGCGAGGTTCACCTGACGCTGGTCAAGAACGGTGATCACAACTTGAGCCGCGAGCAGGATATCGCCTTGCTGCTAGGGACTCTCGCCACCATCTGAAGGCTGACCATGCTCAATGCTCTGCTACCCTTTCTGCTGATGCAGGTCGGCATTGCGCCGACGATGCCGACATTCAGCGACCTGCCGCCCGAACTGCGCGACCGGCCCGCCCGCGAGGAGGTCGCTTCGCCGCGCCCCCGGGCGACGACCGCGCTCGATACCTGCCTTAAGCTCGCTGCCAGCGATCCGGCGCGGGCGCGAACGCTTGCCGACGAATGGATCTCGCGCACGACCGGAGCGCAGCGCGCCGCAGGGAGCCATTGCCTGGGCGTCGCGACGGCCAACAGCGGAGACTGGGCCGCCGCCGCGGCCGCCTTCCTCGCCGCACGCGGCGATGCCGATGAACCACGCTTCCGCGCACGGATGAGCGCGCTCGCCGGGAGCGCGCTACTCGCCCAAGGCGACCCAGGCGCGGCGCTCGCCGCGCTGGACGCGGGGCAGGCCGATGCGGCTGGCGATGCCGAGCTGTTGGGCGCACTCCAGCTCGACCGGGCAAGCGCGCTGGTGTCTCTGGGCCGGGAAACGGACGCTGCTGCTGCGTTGAGTGAAGCCCGTGCTGCCGTTCCGCAGGACGCGCAGGCGTGGCTGCTGTCCGCGACACTGTCTCGCCGCATGGGCGATATGACCGGCGCGCAAACGTTTATCGAACAAGCCGCGGCGCTCGATCCGCGGGATCCTGCTGTCGGGCTGGAAGCGGGGGTGATCGCCGCGCTTGATGGCCGCGACGAGGCGGCGCGCAAGTCGTTCGAGTCGGTCGTCGCTGCCTCTCCGGAGAGCGAACAAGGCGTCGCCGCGAAACGCTACCTGGCGCAGTTGGCGGGCGAATGATCCCGCTTTCGGTCCTCGATCTCGTGCCGGTGCGCGAAGGCGGCACGCTGGCCGAAGCGTTCGCCGCGACGGCGCGGCTGGCCCAGGTGGCCGAGCGGTCCGGTTACAAGCGCTTCTGGGTTGCCGAGCACCATGCGATGGACGGGATCGCCGGGGGCGCGACGGCAGTGGTCCTGGCTCACGTGGGACACGCAACCTCGCGCATCCGGATCGGTTCGGGCGGGATCATGCTGCCCAACCATAACCCGTTCACGATCGCGGAGCAGTTCGGTACGCTGGACGCGTTGTTTCCGGGCCGCATCGATCTTGGTCTGGGACGGGCACCGGGCGCGGGACCGGAGTTGCAGCGCGCTCTGCGCAAGAATCTGCACCAGGCCGCCGAGTTCTTCCCGCAGGACGTGGTCGAACTGCGCGCGTTGCTGACCGGCGAGCCTCAGCTGCCCCTCAAGGCCACGCCCGGCCATGGGGCCAACATCGAACTGTGGATGCTTGGTTCAAGCCTGTTCGGCGCCGACCTCGCAGCCCAGCTCGGCCTGCCCTATGCGTTCGCGTCGCATTTCGCTCCTGATCATCTGGACGCGGCGCTGAAGCTATATCGAGAGCGGTTCCGCCCTTCGCCCTGGCTCGATCAGCCGCACGCCATGGCCGCCATGACCGTGTTCACCGCCGAGACGGATGCCGAGGCTGAGCTGATCGCCACCTCGCAGCAGCAAAGTTTCGTCCGGCTCCGCACTGGCGAACCTGGTAAACTGCCGCCGCCGGTCCCGGGCTACCGGGATACCCTGTCGGCTCCGGCACAGAGCCTGCTCGCCCATATCGGCCAGGCGAGCGCTGTCGGATCGCCAGCCACCGTGCGCGCGGCGATCGGGCGCTTTGTCGAGCGGACGGCAGCAGACGAGATCGTCGTCTCGGGCGCGACTTTCGATCCTGCCGCGCGCGAACACTCACTGGTCCTGACGATGGAAGCGCTCGCCGGATAATAGCGGGCGTCGGCGCGTAGTAGGAGCGGCGCGGGGCGGGTTGCGGCCCGGCAGGCAAACGCCTATCGCGCCATTTTGCTGCACAGTGCAGCAACATAATAACGCGGCCCGCCGCCTCCCCTCGGGCCGATGGAGCACGCAGGATGGCCGCCAAAGCCGCTCGATCGACCAGCAAAACCCCGACCAGCGATGCCGCGCGTGTGCCCAAGGGGCCTGAGCGTCTGGTCACGGCACTTGCGGCCAGCATGTCCGATTCGCTGCTGCCGGGCGACGTGGCCTTCGGCACGGAACCGCTCGACGAGGCGGCTCGGTTCCTGATCGCTTCGGCCGCCACCCGCGAGGTCGGTCAGCCGATCGTCGCAATCGGTTCGGCGGCCGAGGGCCGGCGTTTCATGCGGATCGCGCTCATCAACGACGACATGCCGTTCCTGGTCGATTCGGTGGCGGCGGCGGTCGCCTCGCATGGGTTGTCGATCGATCGGCTGGTCCATCCGGTGGTGACAGTCGCGCGCGACGCCGAAGGTGCGCTCAAGGATTTGCCGGCAGCGTCACCCGAGAACGCGACGCGCGAATCGATGATCTACATCGAGACGCCCCGGGTCGATGCCAAGGAACGTCGCGCGCTGGAGCGTGAGTTGCTCGCCACTTTGGGAGATGTTCGCGCGGCGGTTGCGGACTGGCCCAAGATGCGCGCGGCCCTGCTGGCCGACGCCGAGACCATCTCCGATCCAGAAGGTGCCGAGCTGCTCCGCTGGCTGGAAAGCGGCATGCTCACCCAGCTTGGCCACCTGACTCATCACCGCGACGGCAGCCAGTCCAACATGCTCGGGGTGTGCCGCAAGAGCGCGCGCACCATCTTGGCCGACGCCTCGTTCCAACGCGCCTTCGCCTGGTTCGACCAAGGGGGTCCCAACCTGCGGGAGCCGCTGATCATCAAGGCCAACCGTCAGTCGAAGGTTCATCGGCGCGTGCCACTCGACCTCTTCATCGTGCCCCAGCGAGAGAGCGGAAAAGTCACCGCGCTGTCGATTCACGCCGGGGTGTGGACCAGTGCGTCCCTGGCGACCCCGCCGGCCCAGGTTCCGCGGTTGCGCACCCAACTGGCTTACCTCAACGACAAGTTCGGGTTCGACCCCGGCGGACACACCGGCAAGGCGCTGGTTCACGCGCTGACCGCGCTGCCGCACGATCTGCTGATCGGCTTCGGCGACGACGACATCGAACGTGTTGCGACCACGATGATGAGCCTCGTCGATCGGCCGCGGCCGCGGCTGGTGCTGGTGGAGGCGCCGCTCAGCCGCCATCTGTTCGCCTTCGTCTGGCTGCCGCGCGACATGGTGTCGACCCAGGTGCGCCTGCGGATCGAACAGCTTCTGGAAGAAGGCGCCGGCGCCGGCGCGCTCGACTGGAGCCTGCAAGTGGAAGGCGGGAATCTTGCCCTGCTTCGCTATGTGCTCGACTACCGCGAGCATCAGCACGCCCCCGATGAAGCGGCGATCGAGCGTGCGATCCAGACGCTGTTGCGCGGCTGGGGCGAATCGGTCGAAAGCGAGCTCGCGGTTGACGAGGACCCGACCCGCGCGGCGGCGCTCGCCGCTCGCTATGCGGAAAGCTTCCCGACATCGTATCGCACCGCCTACGGCCCGGCCGAGGCGGCTCGCGACATCCGCCGCCTTCGCGGGCTGGGAACCGCAGAGGCCGATTCGGGCGAACCGCCGCGTCTGCGCGACGTTCGCCTGTACCAGCTTGACCGCGACGATGCGGACCGGCTGCGCCTCAAGGTGTATCAGCACGAAGGGATGCTGGCCCTTTCCGATGCGGTCCCGGCGCTGGAAAACTTCGGTTTCCGCGTGCTGGAGGAGCACCCCACTCCGCTCGCCAGCGATGGCAGCTCACTCGGGACCATTCACGACTTCATTCTGGCGCTCGAGCCGGGCGACGATCTGACCGCACTGCTCGATCGGCGGGACCAGATCGAGCAAGCGATTGCCGCGGTGCTCAATGGAACGGCGGAGAACGATCCGTTCAATCGCCTGGTCGTTGGCACCGCGCTGTCGTCGCGTGAGGCGGACTGGCTCCGCGCGCTCTATCGCTATCTGCGCCAGGCGAACTTCGGCTTCACGGTCGCCACGGTGGTCGATGCGCTGCGCCGCGCGCCGCAGGTCACCCGATCCCTGGTCGCGCTGTTCGCCGCGCGTCACGATCCGGCGTTCACCGGTGACCGGGCATCGGCGGAAGCAGAGCACGGCGCGGCCGTCCGTCTCGGACTCGGGCAAGTCGCGGCGATCAACGACGACCGACTCCTGCGGCTGTACCACGCGGCCATCGATGCCGTGCTGCGGACCAATGCCTTTGCCCCGTCAGCGCGGGAAGCCCTCGCGCTGAAGCTCGATTCGTCGCTGGTTCCAGGCCTTCCCAAGCCGGTGCCGTGGCGCGAAATCTTCGTGTATTCGCGGCGCGTGGAAGGAATCCACCTGCGCGCCGGTCCGGTGGCACGCGGTGGGCTGCGCTGGTCCGACCGGCGCGACGACTTCCGCACCGAAGTGCTGGGGCTGATGAAAGCGCAGCGGGTCAAGAACGCGGTTATCGTGCCGACCGGCGCCAAGGGCGGCTTCTACCCCAAGCATCTCCCCGATCCCGGCCGTGACCGGGAAGCGTGGGCCGCCGAAGGTCGCGCCAGCTACCAAATTTTCATCCGCACGCTGCTGTCGGTCACCGACAACATCGTCGATGGGAAGGTCGTGCATCCGGAAAGCGTGGTGATTCACGACGGCGAAGACCCTTATTTCGTGGTTGCCGCCGACAAGGGCACCGCCACGTTCTCCGATGTGGCCAACGCCATTGCCGAGAGCCGCGATTTCTGGCTCGACGATGCGTTCGCGAGCGGCGGTTCCAAGGGTTACGACCACAAGGCGATGGGCATCACCGCGAAGGGCGCCTGGGTTTCCGTCCAGCGGCACTTCCTGGAGATGGGTGTCGACGTACAGACGGAACCGGTCCGGGTGGTGGGTTGCGGCGACATGTCGGGCGACGTGTTCGGTAATGGCATGTTGCTGTCGAAGTCGATCAAGCTGGTCGCCGCGTTCGATCACCGGCACATCTTCCTGGATCCCGATCCCGATCCGGCGCGCAGCTGGGCTGAACGCGAACGGATGTTCAACCTGCCCCGGTCGAGCTGGGAAGATTACGATGCCGGGCTCATCAGCAAGGGCGGCGGCGTGTTCGCGCGGACCCTGAAGCTGATCCCGCTGTCCGAAGAGGTGCGCATCGCGCTCGACATTGCCGACACCGAACTGGAGCCCGAAGCGCTGATCGCCGCGATCCTGAAAAGCCCGGTCGGCTTGATCTGGTTCGGCGGGATCGGCACCTACATCAAGGCATCTTCCGAAGCGAACGCGCAGGTTGGCGACCCTGCCAACGATTCCCTGCGGGTCGATGCCAACGAGTTGCGCGCGCAGGTCATCGGCGAGGGCGCGAACCTCGGCGTTACCCAGGCCGCGCGGATCGAGTTCGCCCTGGGCGGCGGACGTATCAACACCGACTTCATCGACAATTCGGCCGGCGTGACGTGTTCGGACAACGAGGTGAACATCAAGATCGCGCTCGCCGCGGCGAAGCGCGCCGGCAGGCTGACCGAACCCAAGCGGATCAAGCTGCTGGAATCGATGACCGACGAGGTCGCGGACCTGGTGCTGGAGAATAACCGGCTGCAGGCGCTCGCGCTGTCGATCGCCAAGGCGGGGGGCGCGCCGGCAGTCGCCGCGCAGCTGCACCTGATGGCGGCGCTCGAAACGCGCGGCGCGCTCGATCGGCGGACCGAAGGGCTGTCCACGGCCGACGTCCTCGCACGCCGGGCCGATGACGGGCAGGGCCTCACCCGTCCCGAGCTGGCCGTACTGTTGTCCTCGACCAAGCTGGTCCTGCAGGACGCGATCGAAAGCTCCTCGCTGCCTGACGATCCGGTCCTGACCGATCTTCTGCTCAGCTATTTTCCGTCGACGATGCGCAAGACCTATCGCCGGGAGATCGAAGGGCACCAGCTCCGCCGGGCGATCATCGCGACGCAGCTTGCCAACCTGATCGTCAACCGGCTCGGCGTGGTGCACCCGTTCGAACTCGCCGAAGAAGAAGGCGTTGGCCTGGCGGAGATCAGCGCGTCGTTCGTGGTGGCGGAGCGGTTGTTCAAGGCGCGCCCGCTGTGGGCCGAGATCGAAGCCGCGCCGATGCCCGAAGAGGCCCGCATCTTCCTCTTCCGGCATGCCGCAGGCGCCTTGCGCAGCCAGATGGCCGACCTGATCAGGGCGGGCGCAAGCACGGTTCAACCAGGCGAGATGATCGCGGCGCTCGACAAGCGGGTCCAGGTTCTGGCGCGTGCGACGGACGAGCTGCTGCCGGCGGCTTCGCGCGAACAATCGGGCCGGCTCATCGGCGAATTCGTGGCTCTCGGCGCGCGGGAGAGGCTCTCAGCCCAAGTGGCTCACCTCTACGACCTCGACGGAGCGGTCGGCCTGGCGGCATTGTCGAAGGAAGCCGAGATCGACGCGCGCAAGCTGACGGCCGCGTTCACCGACGTGGGCGAACGCCTGGGGCTCGACTGGGCGCAAAGCACTGCGGCGATGATGAACCCGTCGGACGTGTGGGAGCGGCTGCTGGTCGCGGGCCTGTCACGCGATTTCCAGCAGATGCGCCTGCAGTTCCTGCGCCGGCTGTCTCGCCGCAAGGGAAGCAAGGACGATCCCGTGAGCGCGGTGGCCAACTGGTCGGACGTGCACGAACCGGCCATTCGCCAGTTCCGCAGCATGATCGGCCGCGCGCAGGGCCACAACCCCGTAGCCCCGGCAATGCTGGCGCAGATCGCCAGCCAGGCGCGCAACCTGCTCGGCCGCTAGCCGGCGCTTGACGCCTGCCGCCTTGCTGACCATGCCGCTGCCCATGGATCAGGCGGATGTCGTCATCGTTGGGACCGGCCATGGCGGCGCGCAGGCCGCGATCGCGCTGCGTCAGCAGGGGTTTGAGGGGTCGATCATGATGATCGGCCGCGATCCGGAACTGCCGTACGAGCGGCCTCCGCTGTCGAAGGAGTATCTTGCCCGGGACAAGCCGTTCGAACGGATCACCATCCGTCCGGCTGCTTTCTGGCAGGAACGCGACGTGACCATCCGCACCCGGACGGTGGTGACCGGGGTCGATCCAGGCGCACGCACGCTGAAACTGGCCGGCGGCGGCGTGGAGGGTTACGGCAAGCTGGTGTGGGCCGCGGGCGGCGATCCGCGGCGCCTGTCATGCGCGGGCGCGGACCTGTCGGGCATTCACTCCGTCCGCGACAAGGCGGATGTCGACCGGCTGATGGCGGAACTCGACGGCGGGGCGAAGCGCGTCGCGGTGGTGGGCGGTGGTTATATCGGCCTGGAGGCGGCCGCGGTCCTGACCAAGCTCGGCTGCGAAGTCACCCTGGTCGAAGCCCTGCCTCGCGTGCTCGCACGCGTCGCGGGCGAACCTCTAAGCGCGTTCTTCGAGCAGTATCACCGCGCTCGCGGGGTCAACCTTTTGCTCGATGCCAAAGTCGACCGGCTCGAAGGGGAAAACGGCTGGGTGCGGCGCGTGGTCCTTGACGGCGGGGATGTCATCGCTTGCGACCTGGTAGTGGTGGGCATTGGTATCGTTCCTGCCGCCGGCCCGCTGATCGCAGCGGGCGCCGCGGGCGCCAACGGGATCGACGTGGACGAATATTGCCGCACCTCGCTGGACCACATCTATGCCATCGGGGATTGCGCGGCGCATGCGAGCCATTGGGCCGATGGCACGGTCGTTCGCATCGAATCGGTGCAGAATGCCAACGACATGGCGACGACGGTGGCCAAGCACATCACCGGCGTTCAAGAGCCATACCGCGCTTTCCCCTGGTTCTGGTCCAACCAGTACGATCTCAAGCTGCAGACCGCAGGCCTGTCGTTGGGCTTTGATGACGCCGTCGTTCGGGGAACGCCCGCAGAAGCGAAGTTCTCCGTGATCTACCTGAAGGAGGGTCGGATGATCGCGATCGACTGCGTCAATTCGACCAAGGATTACGTCCAGGGGCGCAAGCTGATCGAAGCACGGGCGACGCCCGATCGCGCGAGCCTTGCCGACCCAGCAGTGCCGCTCAAGGAACTGCTGTAAGCTCTCGCAGCGCCCACTGGGCGGCTTCGGCAACGACCGGATCGGCATCGCGCGCCAGTCGGGAAACCGGCTCGACCAGCGTGGGATCGGCTGAGTTGCCGGCGGCTATCAGGCAGTTGCGCACGAACCGGTTGCGGCCGATGCGCTTGATCGGGCTGCCGGAAAACAGCCGCCGAAACGCCGCGTCGTCCAGCGCCAGCAGCTCGGCCAAACGCGGCGCGGCGAGTTCGGCGCGCGGCAGGAAAGCGGCGTTGGCCGCGGCCGACTGCGCAAACCGGTTCCACGGACACACCGCCAGGCAATCGTCGCAGCCGTAGATGCGGTTGCCGATAGCCTTGCGAAATTCGTGCGGGATCGGCCCGGCGTTCTCGATCGTGAGGTACGAGATACAGCGCCGCGCATCGAGCTGGAACGGTGCGGGAAAGGCCGCCGTCGGACAGGCGTCCAGGCATGCGGAGCACGATCCACAGCGCGGTTGATGCGCGGCGTCAGGCGCAAAGTCGATCGTGGTGTAGATCGCGCCCAGGAATAGCCACGACCCGTCAGCGCGGCTGACCAGGTTGGTGTGTTTACCCTGCCAACCCAGCCCGGCGGCCTGGCCCAGAGGCTTTTCCATCACCGGCGCAGTGTCGACGAACACTTTCACTTGCTCACCCGGCGCCTGCGCCACCAGCCAGCGTGCGAGCCGCTTCAGTGCCTTCTTCACCGTGTCGTGATAATCGCGGCCCTGGGCGTAGACCGAAATCCGCCCCTTGTCCGACTCTCCCGCCAGTGCCAGCGGATCGTTGGCCGGTGCGTAGCTCATGCCTAGCGCGATGACACTGTTCGCTTCCGGCCATAACGTTTGCGGAGAGGCACGCTCCGCCACGCGGGTGGCCATCCAGTCCATCGTCCCATGGCGATCGTCGCCCAGCCAGAGGTCAAGTTGCTCCGCACGGGGACGATCGGGAGCGGCAGACGCGATGCCGATCGCGGCAAAGCCCTCGGCACGCGCCTGTTCGACGAGCGCAACGCGCAAGTCGTCGGTAGCCGGCCTGTTAACCACGCTTGGGGTTGCTCCCGTTCACGCGGCAGAGTTAACGCCGCCATGATGAACGCTCCGCTAAGCTTTCCCCCGGTCGCCGGCAATGCCGGTCGTCCGCTTGCGATCGAAGCCATCGGCCTGGTCAAGCACTTCGAGGGCACGACCGCTGTCGACGGGGTGGACCTGGCCGTGCCGGAAGGGGCGATCTACGGCGTGCTCGGGCCGAACGGAGCGGGCAAGACCACGACCTTGCGCATGTTGCTGGGAATCATCGATCCCGATGCGGGCGTGCGACGGGTCTTCGGGCACGAGCGGCCGCACGATATCGCCAAGCTGATCGGCTACCTGCCCGAAGAACGCGGGCTGTACCCATCGATGAAAGCGGTCGAAGCGATCGCGTTCCTTGGGGCACTGCGCGGCGTGCCGCTTGCCGAAGGACGGCGGCGCGGGCGCGAACTGCTCGAGGAACACGGCCTCGGTCACGCTGCCGAGCGCACCATTCGCCAGCTGTCGAAGGGGATGGCCCAGACGGTCCAACTCCTCGGAACGCTGGTCCACCGCCCCCGGCTGGTGGTCCTGGACGAACCCTTCAGCGGTCTCGATGCGCTCAACCAGGGCAAGCTGGAGGTGATGATCCGCCGCATGGCCGCCGAAGGGACCACGGTGATCTTCTCCACCCACGTCATCGCGCACGCGGAACGGTTGTGCGAAGGCGTGGCCATTATCGCCGGGGGCAAGGTGCCTTATGCCGGGAGCGTTGATACCGCGCGCGATCGTATTCCGGCGCAAGTGCGGCTCGAGACGGCAGCACCCGACGGCTCGTGGCGTCGCGCGCTGCCGGCAGATGCGCGGCATGAGGGGCGATACTGGCTGTTCTCGTTGCCGGACAGCGGCATCGAACCGCTGCTGCGCGCCCTGATCGAGGGTAACGCGGGCATCCTGTCACTGTCGATCGAGCGCGCGGGCCTGCACGACGCCTTCGTGCACATCGCGGGCGAGGCCGCCGCGCGCGCGCTGGGTGAGGGAAACCAGGTGGAGCAGGTGCGGTGAGCATGCAGAGCGGGCACTCTCGTCTGAACCTGGCGCAAGCCGCGTTTGTGATCGCTCGGCGGGATGTCCGCGCGATCCTGTTTTCTAAGGCGTTCCTGTTCTTCCTGCTCGGCCCCATATTCTTCGGGTTGGTCAGCCTTGGCGCGGCATCGCTGGGCCAGCGCACGGCGGAGAACCGTGAGCCGCCGGTGCTTGCTGTCGCCATGTCGCCGGCCGACTCGACCGCGATAGTAGCTGCGCGGGAGCGTCTCGCCCACGTGATCGACCTCCCCCGCATCCAGCGAGTCGATCCGGCCAGCAATCCGGCCACACTCCTGAACGCGGGCGCGAGCAATTTCGGCGCTGTCTTAACGGGCACTCCCGCCGCACCGGAACTGACCGGTACCGCGGAGCGGATCGCGAGCTGGCGCGGTCAGGTCGCGCTGATCGCCGCAAGCGTGTCGGGATCTGACGCAGCGTACCCTCAGGTCGTGTTGCAGCCGACCGTTACCAGCGGCGCCAGCCAGAAAAGCGGCCGGGTCGGGACTGCGACGGGTGCGCTTACTCTGCTGTTCCTCCTGACGATGCTGCTGGCCGGCATGGTGATGTCCAACCTGGTCGAGGAGAAGGCGAACAAGATCATCGAGATCCTTGCCGCAGCGGTCCCGATGGATGCGGTCTTCCTCGGCAAGCTGTTCGCAATGCTCGTGGTCAGCCTAGTCGGGCTCACGGTGTGGGGAACACTCGGAGCGATCGCCGCCGCATTCAGCGGCGGTTCGATCGGCTCGCTGGTGACCCCGGCTGTGGGCTGGCCCGTGTTCGTGGGGCTGTTCCTGATTTACTTCGCCATGGCGTATCTGCTGATCGGGTCGGTGTTCCTGACAATCGGCGCGATGGCACCGACGGTTCGCGATGTGCAGACGCTGTCGATGCCGGCGACGATGCTTCAGCTCGGGGTGTTTTTCCTCGCGACGTATTCCACCAGCGACCTCGGTTCGCCGGTGGAACTGGCCGCTATCGTTTTCCCCTTGAGCAGCCCGTACGCGATGGTCAGCCGCGCGGCGCAGGAGCCGGACCTGTGGCCACATGCCGCGGCACTCGCATGGCAGGCGCTGTGGGTCATGCTGTTCGTCCGCTTCGGCGCGCAGCTCTTCCGGCGCCGGGTTATGAAATCCGGCCCGCAGGCACCGAAGGGCCGCCGATGGCACAAGGCTGCTGCCGCGCGATGAACCGCCCGCGACTTCGGTCGCAAATCGCAACGCACTATTGACACTGCGGTAAGCAAGCGCAGGATGGTCGGCGATCAAAGGCGGCTCAGAATCGCCTCAGCAGGAGAGTTTCGCGATGGCCACCCAGCCGCTACAGGCGCCGTTCCAGTGGACGCGGGAGCCCCGCGCCGTCGATGCGCTGGACCAGGCGCTGCGCGAGAACCCGCAGGTTCTGCCCGTTCATACCGAGAAATGGGACGTGAGCCGGTCGGATATCTACGTCGAGGACCGGTGGCAGCCGATCTTCAAGGAGATGCGCGCGGCGGGTGACCTGCACAAGGTCGAAAGCAGCCCGTTCGGATCACACTGGAACGTCGTTTCGCATCGGGCGATCCAGCATATCGAAGCCTTGCCCGAACTGTACTCGTCTGCCGGGGGCATCACCATCCTTGAGGCGATGAGCGACGAAAAGCTCGCCGAGCTGGGCCGCGAGCGGTTCGAACTGCCGATGTTCATCGCGATGGACCGGCCCAAGCATACCGGCCAGCGGCGCACCGTCGCGCCCAAGTTCACGCCATCGAACATGGCCGATATGGAAGGCGACATCCGCCGCCGCACCGGTGAACTGCTCGACACGCTGCCGCGCGGCAAGGTGTTCGATTGGGTCGATACGGTATCGATCGAGCTTACCACGGGCATGCTGGCGCTGCTGTTCGACTTTCCGTGGGAAGATCGCCGGCTGCTGACCTTCTGGTCCGACTGGGCCGGCGATACCGAGATCGCGCTGGTGCGCGAGCTGGATCTGCAGCGCCAGGGCATCCTGCGCGAGATGGGCGCGTATTTCATGCAGCTATGGCAGGACCGGGCCAGCAAGGAGCCGAGCGGCGATCTTATCTCGATGATGATCCATTCGCCGGCGATGAACCAGATGAGCCCGGAAGAATTCATGGGTAACCTGGTGCTGCTGATCGTCGGTGGCAACGACACCACTCGCAACACAATGAGCGGGATCATCCACGCGTTCGACAAGTTCCCCGACCAGCGCAAGCTGTTCGAAAACGAACCATCCTTGATCCCCGGCGCGGTGCAGGAAGTGCTCCGTTACCAGACCCCGCTGGCGCACATGCGCCGCGTGGCGACCGAGGACAGCGAGTTGTTCGGCCAGACGGTCAAGGCCGGCGAGCGGCTGGTGTTGTGGTACATCTCGGCCAACCGCGACGAGACGGTGTTCGACAACCCGGATACGCTCGATATCACCCGCGAGAACGCGCGCCGCCACTTGTCGTTTGGCTACGGGATCCACCGCTGCGTGGGGGCCCGCCTGGCCGAACTTCAGCTAAGGGTCCTGCTGGAAGAGATGCACGCGCGCCGGATGCGGGTGCATGTCGCAGGTGACGTGGAGCGGGTGCGAGCCAATTTCGTGCACGGGTTCCGCAAGCTCGAAGTCGAGATCACCGAGTTCTGAACCGTTCAGCACAGGTTGTCGCGCGCGCGTTAGGACACGGCATGATCAACACCCGACGCTCGTTTCTCGCCTGGCTTGGCGCAACCGCGGCCGTTCCCGTGCTCGCTGCCTGCGGCGGCTCTCCGGCCCAGGCGCGCACTTGGCCGAAAGGGCTGAGCGATGCCCAGTGGAGGGCCAAACTGACGAAGGTGCAGTACGAGATACTGCGCAAGGCTGGCACCGAACGGCCGGGCGCATCGCCGCTCAACAAGGAGCACCGCAAGGGCACGTTTCACTGTGCAGGATGCGGCAACGCGCTCTATTCGTCCGCAACCAAGTTCGAGAGCGGGACCGGCTGGCCGAGTTTCTGGCAACCACTTGGCGGAGCGATCGTCACCGACACCGACTACAAGATCGGCATTCCGCGCACGGAGGTACTCTGCGCCGACTGCGGCGGGCACCTGGGGCACGTGTTCAATGACGGACCGAAACCTACGGGCAAGCGCTACTGCATGAACGGCGGCGCGATGATCTTCCGAAAGGCTTGAGGCATGAAAAAGGGCGGCAAGCCGAAGCTCGCCGCCCTTCAAATCATGTAAGTTTGGGGCTTACCTGACGCGCTTGCGCTGGATCAGGTTTGCAATCAGCAGCAGGATCACTGCACCGATGAAGGCGGTGATAAGGTAGTGGATCCAGCCGTCACCCGGGATCAGGCCGCCGAGCAGCAGACCACCCAGGAAGCCGCCGACAATGCCGACAACGATGTTGAGCAGGATACCCATCGAACCATCGCGGCTCATGACCATGCTGGCCAGCCAGCCGGCGACACCGCCGACAATGATCATGGTCAGAATTCCAACGCCATCGCCTTCCATAACATTCCTCCTGTTTCGCGCTCTAATTGCGCTACGTACGCCGGTTCAAACGGCGCGCCGCACAGAGCGTTCCCGGAATGCGATGAACGGTGGACGAGGGTCTTGAACCCCCGCTGGGATTTAACGGGTCGGTTGCTTCAGTACTTTAGTTGGCGTTCGTATAGATCGCGATAATGCTGGATGCGCGTTACGCGCAGGCCTTGCATGCCCGAACGGTCGACCGCCCGCTGCCATGACGCGAATTCTTCGAGGGTGAGATTATACCGCTCGAGCACCTCGTCGATCGACAGCAGGCCGCCGCTTACTGCGGCAACGACTTCTGCCTTGCGGCGCACGACCCACCGCTTCGTATTGGGCGGCGGCAGGTCCGCGATTCCCAGCGGCTCGCCGAGCGGGCCGATCACCTGGGCGGGACGAATTTTCTGGTTCTCGATCATCACTTATCCCGGTCGCCATGATCCGCGGTTGAAGCGGCGGCGGCTGTTGTGGCGTCTGCCCGTTTGCCACTGCCTAAAGAGCCAAGGTTAACACCGCGTTCGCCTGCCGCGCGCGGTGACGCCTCGCGCGTAATTCCCCCGGCATGTGCCGCGAAACTGCCCCCCAGCGCGCCGTGCCGGGCGAACAGGCCCCTTACATCGCGCTCGGCAGAAAGGCGGGCGACCAGTTCGCTCCAGTCGAGCGGGCGCAGGCCGCCGCTGTCAGCGGTTTCGCCGATGATGATCCGTTCAAACATGCACACCGCTTAGCCGGCGACCGGTCAAGAACCGGTAAAGCCGGAATTTACCCTGCGTTAGGACATCGCCCGCTGCCCTTTCTGGCATCGAGCACAGGACGCGTGTATGCGCCCGGTCGCCCATGAACCTTCATTCCACCCTCACTCCTGCGCTCACCGCTCCACAAGCCCCCGCGCTGTTCGACCTGCCGCGCCCGGCGTCCGAGTGCCGGATCGTCGTGGCGATGTCGGGCGGCGTGGACAGTTCGGTGGTCGCCGCGCTTGCCGCGGCCAGCGGCGCGGAGACGATCGGCATCACCTTGCAGCTGTACGATTACGGCGCGGCCACGGGGCGCAAGGGCGCCTGTTGCGCCGGCGATGACATCCGCGATGCACGTGATGTCGCCGATCGCCTGGGCATCGCGCATTACGTGTTCGACCACGAGAGCGCCTTCCGCGAGGAAGTGGTCGAGCGCTTCGCCGACGATTATCTGTCCGGCCGCACGCCAGTGCCCTGCATCCGCTGCAACATGGGGCCCAAGTTTACCGACCTGCTGCGCATGGCGCGAGAGTTGGGGGCGGACTGCCTTGCCACCGGCCACTATGTGCGGCGGATCGGGGACGAGCTTCACCGCGCGATCGATCCGGCGCGCGATCAGTCGTATTTCCTGTACGGCACTACGGACGAACAGCTCGCTTTCCTGCGCTTCCCACTTGGCGGACTTGAGAAGGCCGAGGTGCGCCGGCTCGCCCAAGCCTCATCCCTGCGCAACGCCGCCAAGCCCGACAGCCAGGACATCTGCTTCGTGCCGGACGGCAACTATGCCCGCATCGTGGAGAAGCTACGGCCCGAAGGTGCGCGTCCGGGGGCAATCGTCCACGCGCAGACCGGCAAACACCTGGGCGCCCACAAGGGCGTGATCCACTTCACCGTCGGCCAGCGGCGCGGGCTGGAGATCGGCGGGCAGCCGGAGCCGCTCTATGTCATCGGGATCGATGCCGACGCGGCCGAAGTACGCGTGGGCCCGCGGGCCATGCTTGGCGTCAGCGCGGCGCGGGTGGTCGAGACCAATCGCATCGGGCCGCTGCCGGCGCAGCCACTGACCGCCAAGGTGCGCAGCCTGGCAAAGCCGGTGCCGATCACGCTCGACGGGCCGCTGGGGGACGGGGCGACCGTTACCATCCGCTTCGCCGCGCCGGAATTCGGCGTTGCACCCGGGCAGGCGGCGGTGATCTATGCCGGTGAGCGGGTGGTCGGCGGCGGCTGGATCGACAGTACCGAGCCTGCCGCCTGATCAATCGTCCCAGGGCTCCAGCACACAGCCATAGCCTTTGCGGTAGGTCGCGGTGTCGCTGGCGAGGATCAACATGCGCGCGGTCACGCTTTTCGCCGCGTCGTTATCCGACAGGGTGACCAACTCCATGCCGCCGAGCTTGTCTTTCGCGCAATCTTCCAGGCTCCGCCCCGCGACATAGCGGCACGAACAAGCAACCCGTGCCCCGTACGCGGTGCCGGCATGCGCATAGCCGCGAGCAGCCGAGCCGAATGCGGCCCACGCCAGCATCGCGACGGCGACGGCAGCGATCCACAGCAGCCGGTTCGACGTGTGAGCGCCCTTGCCTGCCCTGGTGCGTGCCCCTTTGCGTGCCTTACCCGTTGCCAAGCTGGAATCCTCCATGCGATGCGCCGACGCCGTGCCGAAGCTTTGCTCCCCCCGCCTTATCGCCGCGATCCTGCTGCTGCCAGTGCTTGCCGGCTGCTCGTCGAAACCGGGCGAACCGGAGCCGCTGAGCAAGGAGGCGCTTGCCGCCGTGTCCGACGATCCCGGCGCGCCGACCGAGGATTTGGCGCGGGCGCTCGACGATGCGTTCACCAAGGACGGCGTTGGCGAAACCCGCGCGGTGGTGGTGATGCACGGCGGCAAGATCGCGGCGGAACGCTATGCTCCGGGATACGGTCCGGACACCCGCTTCGTCAGCTGGTCGATGGCCAAGACCGTGACCGCCACGATGATCGGCATGTTGATCGCCGACGGCCGCCTGTACCTCGACCAATCGCCGCCCGTGCCGCGCTGGCAACGGCCGGGGGATCCCCGCGGCGAGATCACGCTGCGCCAGTTGCTGCAGATGCGCAGCGGCCTCCGCCACTGCGAATCGTGCGATCCGCCGTACGAATCGGGGGAGGTGCGGATGCTGTTCCTCGACGGGCGCGACGACATGGCGGACTATGCCGAGAGCCAGCCACTGGAGAGCGAACCGGGCGCGAAGTTCGAATATTCGAGCAACACGACCGTGATCCTGGCGGACATTGCGGCGCGGGTGCTGACCCGCAGCACCGATCCGGAACTGCGCCGGCGGGCGGTAGCCGACTATCTCCACAGCCGCCTGTTCAAGCCGCTCGGCATGGACTCGATGGTGCCCGAATTTGACCGCTCGGGCACGTTGATCGGTGGCAGCCTGATCCACGGCACGGCGCGCGACTGGGCCCGGTTCGGCGATTTCCTGCGCAACAAGGGTTCCTACAAAGGCACCCAGGTGGTCCCGCGCCGCTGGGTCGAGTTCATGACCGCGCCGAGCCCCCGCCGGGGCAATTACGGCGCGCAGACCTGGCTCAATCAGGGCGCGCCCGAGGGCGATGATCCGCTGTTCGGTGAGCGCGGGCCGAAGTCCGCGTTCGCGATGATCGGCCACATGGGCCAGTTCGTCATCGTGGCGCCGGACCGCAAGCTGGTGATCGCCCGCCTAGGCCATTCGAACAGCGAGGAAATCCCGCGCGAGGTGCAGGAGCTGGCCGACATCGTCGAGCTTTATCCGGGCAGGTAGAAGCTCCCCTCCACCACCGTCACGCACGCGCCACCAAGCCAGGCGCGATCTCCCTCCAGCCGGCAGGCCAGGTCGCCGCCCCGCCGCGAAGCCTGGTGCGCGGTGAAGCGGTCCCGCCCCAGCCGCGCGGACCAGAACGGAGTCAGCGCTGCGTGCGCCGATCCGGTGACCGAATCCTCGTCCACCCCGCCGCCCGGCACGAATACCCGGCTCACGACATCAAAGTCGCGGCCCGGCGCGGTGCAGATGTACTGATGATCGCCGAGCGCGCCGAGCCCGCGCAGGTCCGGCGTCAGCGCCCGCACCTCGTCCTCGTGCGCGAACAGGTAGATGCCGTAGCGATCGGGACTGAGCCACACCTCCTCAGGCGCAGCGCCGAGCAGCGCCACCGCTTCGGCGAATTCGCCCCGGTCGGTCGGAATGGCGGGCAGCGCGAGTTCGTATCCTTCGCCCGTGCGCCGCACCTCGAGATTGCCTGCGCGGCGGGTTCGGAAGGTCATCCGCTCACCGCCGTCTCGCTCCAGCAGCACGTGCCCGCTGGCCAGCGTCGCGTGACCGCACAGGCGGATCTCGGTGGTCGGGGTGAACCAGCGCAGCTCCCAGTCGCATTCACCGGTCGCATCGCGGACCACGAAGGCGGTCTCCGCGAAGTTGTTCTCCTCCCCGATCGCCTGCAACGTTTCGTCGGGCAGCCACTCGTCGAGCGGCATGACCGCGGCCTGATTGCCCGCGAACGGGCGCGCGGCGAAAGCGTCGACGTGCCAGTACGGCAGCTTCATTGCGGGTCTCCTTGCGGTTCGGCGGGAAGCAGTTCCTCCGCGGCGGCACCTTCCTCGTTCACCAAGCCATCGGGGTCGGGGTGAATCAGCACTTCGACACCCGGAAACTCGGCTTCGATCCGGGCTTCAAGCTCGTCCATCACCCGGTGCGCCTCGGCGATGGTCATGCGCGGATCGACCGCGGCATGGAACTGGACGAAGTCGTGCATGCCCGATGTGCGGGTGCGCAGGTCGTGCACGCCGCGCAGTTCAGGATGCCCGGCGAGCGCGGCGACGAACGCCTCGCGCTTGTCGTCGGGCCACTCCTTGTCCATCAGGTGGTCGAGCGCTTCGGACGAGGCGCGCCAGGCGCCCCACGCCAGCCATGCGGCGATGGCGAGACCGAAGACCGGGTCCGCGCCGGTGACGCCGATCACCCGGTCGAGCACCAGCGCGGCGATGACCGCCAGGTTGAGCAACAGGTCCGACTGGTAATGGACGTTGTCGGTCTTGATCGCGAGGCTGCCGGTCCGGCGGATCACGTGCCGCTGCCACGCCAGCAACGCGAGCGTGGCAACCATGGCGATCACCGACACCGCAATCCCCTCGTCCGCCGAGGCGACCCGTTCCCCGCCAACCAGCGCCCCCACCGCGCGCACGGCGATGCCTGCGGCCGACAATGCGATCAGCACTACCTGGAACATCGCCGCCAGCGCCTCCGCCTTGCCGTGACCGAAGCGGTGCTCGCGGTCAGCTGGCTGGGCGGCGATCCACACGCCGATCAGGGTGGCGATGCTGGCGACCAGATCGAGCCCGGTGTCGGCGAGGCTGCCGAGCATCGCGGTGGAATCCGACTTCCACACCGCCCAGGTCTTCAGCACTGCCAGAAGTGCGGCCACCGCGATCGAGGCATAGGCGGCGCTGCGGGTGAGGGCGCCGCGGTCAGCCGAGGCGGCGGGACCCGTCACGGGTACAGCAGCGTGCTGGCCCAGCCGCCGCCCTCGGTGCGGGTGAAGCGGCGGCGGTCGTGCAGGCGTCCCGGCCGGTCGAGCCAGAATTCGATCGCTTCCGGGTCCAGCGTGAAACCGGTCCAGTGCGGCGGGCGCGGCACCTTACCGGCTTTCGTGTAGGCCTCCTCCAATTCCTCGACCCGCGCGACGTAGGTCGCACGGCTGTCCAGCGGGCGTGACTGGTCGCTCGCGGCCGAGCCGACCTGGCTGACGAACGCGCGGGAGCGGAAGTATTCGTCCGCCATGCTCGCCGGAACCTCGCTCAATGGGCCTTCGATGCGGATTTGGCGACGCAGGCTCTTCCAGTGGAACAGCAGCGCGGCGCGCGGATTGGCGAGGATCTCCGCACCCTTGCGGCTCTGCGCGTTGGTGTAGAAGGTGAATCCTTCGTCGCCGTAATCCTTCAGCAACACCATGCGGACGGACGGCACGCCGGCGGGCGTGGCCGTGGCAAGCGCCATGGCGTTGGCGTCGTTGGGTTCGCTCTCCCGCGCTTCGGCGAACCAGGCGGCGAACAGGCCGAGCGGGTCACTGTCGGGCAACGCGGATTGGTCAGCGTTCATCGCGCGCTCCGGTGGAAGTGTCACACGTGTCACACTGTTCTGGCGAAGATATTCCGGGCTGTCCCGTGGCTGTGGAACGGGACCCCCGGAAAGCCTGTCGGTCGGTTGCGCGAAGGATCATGCCCGTGCCCTACCCAAGGCCGCGCACGTAGGAAAGCGCGCGCTGCTTGCGCCCGCGCAGTGCCTCACCTAGCTAACACGCCACATGGCTAGCAAATCCGATCCTTATACAACTCTCGGCGTTGCACGCGGCGCGACCGAGAAGGAAATCAAGAGCGCCTATCGCAAGCTCGCCAAGGAGCTGCACCCCGATCGCAACGCCGACAATCCCAAGGCGGCGGAACGCTTTTCGGAGGTAACCCGCGCATACGATCTGCTGTCCGACAAGGACAAGCGCGCCCGGTTCGACCGGGGCGAAATCGATGCCGAGGGCAATCCGGCTAATCCGTTTGCCGGCCACGGTGGATTCGGCGGCGGCGGATTTGGCGGCGGCGGATTTGGGGGCGGCCGGGCTGGCGGGTTCCGGCCCGAAGATCTTCAAGGCATGGGCGGCGGCGCGGACGGGGTTGATCTCGGCGACCTGTTCGAAGGCCTGTTCGGCGGCGGCGCCCGCAGCAGCCCGTTCGGGCAAGGTGGCGGCTTCGGCGGGGCGGGACCCGGCGGATTCGGCGGCCAGCAGCGCCGCGCGGCGCCCCCGCCCAAGGGTGGCGACATCGCCTATCGCCTGCGGGTGCCGTTCGTCGATGCCGCGCGCCGTGCCGACCAGCGGATCACGCTGGCCGATGGCAAGACGATCGACCTCAAGCTGCCAGCCGGGGTCGAGGACGGCACCCAGATGCGGCTGAAGGGCAAAGGCCAGCAGGGACCGGGCGGCACCGGCGACGGGCTGGTGACGATCTCGGTGGAAAGTCACCCCTTCTTCCGCCGCGAGGGCGACAACGTGCGGCTCGACCTGCCGCTCACGCTGGATGAGGCGGTCACCGGCGCCCGGATCAAGGTGCCCACCGTGGACGGCCCGGTGATGCTGTCGATCAAGCCGGGGACCAGCGGCGGCACCACAATGCGCCTCGGCGGCAAGGGCTTTTCGCGCAAGGACGGCTCTCGCGGTGACCAGCTCGTCACGCTGGAAATCGATCTTCCGGATGACGTCGCGGAACTGGGCCGCCGGCTTGAAGGTTGGCACGACACCCGCAATCCGCGGGCCAAGCTTGGCGTGTAAGCCCTTCCCGGCGACACTCGGCAAGCCAGCCAAGAAGATCGCATGAGCGAAGAGGTCCTGCCCGAGCCCGAAGAACGCGTCGTCCATACGCTGTCACCGGAAGAACGGCGGCAGGATGCCCTGCGGCACCGGCCCCACCTCAGGGCGCGGGTGCTCAGCGAAGTTGGCCCCGGCACGCGCGCGTTCGAGATCGGAAAACGGGTGCTCATCGGCGCCTACAACGACGGGTTCATCCATGCCGGCAATCTGGCCTACATGGCGATCCTGGCGATCTTTCCGTTCTTCATCCTGGGCGCGGCGATTTTTTCCCTCGTGGGCGAGGAAGCCGATCGGGCGGCCTCGATCGACGCGATCCTCTATGCCCTGCCTCCGCTGGTCGGCAACGTGATCGAACCGGTCGCGCGCAGCGTGGTGCAGGACCGCAACGGCTGGTTCCTGTGGCTCGGCGCGCTCTTCGGGTTGTGGACCGTCTCCAGCCTGATCGAGACAATCCGCGACATCCTGCGCCGCGCCTATGGCACCAAGGCGGTGCACGCGTTCTGGAAGTATCGGCTGTTCTCCGCCGGGGTGATCTTCGGCGCGGTGGTGCTGCTGATGATCAGCCTGCTCGCGCAGGTGCTGATCGGGACGGCGCAGGAAGTGATCGACGCCTATCTGCCGCGGCTGAACGATGTCATCGGCGCGCTGCGGCTGTCGCGCATCGTCCCCGCGCTGGGCCTGTTCGGTTCGCTGTACCTGTTGTTCTATACACTGACCCCCAAGGCCTACCGCAGCCGGCGTTATCCCAAATGGCCGGGCGCCTTGGCCACGGCGGGGTGGTGGGTCGCGGTCACGGTGGCGCTGCCGCCGGCGATCCGCAGCTTCTTCAGCTATGACGCGACTTACGGCAGCCTCGCCGGCATCATGATCGCGCTTTTCTTTTTCTATCTCGTGGGCTTAGGGATGGTGGTCGGAGCGGAGCTTAACGCAGCGCTCGCCGAGACGCCGGAAGAGGCTGAGAACCGCATCGGCCAAGCCGACAACCGCGCCCGGCACGCAGCGGCAGCCGCGCGCGAACTGAAGCGCATGCAGGAAGAGGGTATCGGATGAGCGATCTGATGGCGGGCAAGCGAGGCCTGATCATGGGCCTGGCCAACGACAAGTCACTGGCCTGGGGCATCGCGCAAAAGCTGGCCCAGCATGGCGCCAGCCTGGCGTTTTCCTATCAGGGCGAAGCGCTGGGCAAGCGGGTGATCCCCCTGGCCGAGCAACTGGGCAGCAACTTCTGCTTCGATTGCGACGTGTCCGACATGGCCGCGCTGGACCGGGCGTTCGACACCCTGAAGGACCGCTGGGAAACGCTCGACTTCGTGGTCCACGCGATCGGCTTTTCCGACAAGAACGAACTGCGCGGAAAATACCTCGACACCAGCCTCGACAATTTCCTGATGACGATGAACATCAGCGCCTACAGCCTGGTGGCGGTCGCCCGACGCGCCGCGCGGATGATGCAGCCAGGCGGCAGCATGCTGACGCTGAGCTACTACGGCGCTGAGAAGGTCGTGCCGCACTACAATGTCATGGGCGTCGCCAAGGCGGCGCTGGAGGCGAGCGTCAAATATCTCGCCAATGACCTCGGCCCCGACGGCATCCGTATCAACGCAATGTCCGCCGGTCCCATCAAGACCTTGGCAGCGAGCGGGATCGGCGACTTCCGCTACATCCTCAAATGGAACGAACTGAACGCGCCGCTGCGGCGTAACGTGACGATCGACGATGTTGGCGGCGCGGGGCTGTACCTGCTGTCGGATCTCGCCAGCGGAGTTACTGGCGAAGTTCACCACGTGGATGCCGGTTATCACACCGTCGGCATGAAGCAGGAAGACGCACCGGACATCGCGCTAGATTAGTAAGCCGACTTCCCCTGGGGCCGCCTCAGCTGTCGGTCAAGCATCCTGTTTTGGAAGGGGCCGATTTTGCGACAATGAGCACGTTTCCCTCTCCGGAAGTCGAAGCGATCAACTGCTTAACTCGGCGCCCTAAGCGCTTCCGCAAACCTCCTCCCGTTGGGGGTGTGCGGATACCACCCGGTAGCTCACTGAGTTCAACAACCGTCAATTCGGAACCGTCGAATAAGGCACGTAGGGAGCGGGGCGTGAAATATTGAACATGGTCAGGCGCACCCAGAAGCACTTGTCGAAGCCGCGGAATGCGATCGGCAATAGCGATGGACACCGATCCGTACGTCGGTACTTTGGCAAAGAAGGTGCCGCCCGGCCGCAGACGAACCGCGGCCGCCTTGAGAAAACTTGCAGGATCGCGCAGGTGTTCGAGCACGTCCCACATTGTGATCACGTCGACCGCTTGGAGGCCATCAGTCTGGAGAAAATCGCCGGCTCGGGCTTCATGCCCTCTTTGCTGGCAAAGCACTGCTGCGTCCTCGGAAACGTCAAGGCCGGTAGCCGACAGGCCAGCGCGCTTTGCCGCACTGAGGAACGCGCCTGCGCCACAACCGACGTCGATAATTGCCGCAGCAGCAGGGATCCTCGGTAGCAGAACGTCGGCAATAATCCGATCGAAGTTTTGTGCCAACGTTGGATCGTCGCGGTATCCTGCATAGCTGCGGGTATAGATCGCTTTATCCGAGCTTGCCTGCTCATCCCGGCTAGTCCGGATCCAGCTATGCCCGCAAGCTGCGCAACGGGCGATGCGTCCTCGTGGCTTGGGGTGGGTCTCGGCAGAGCAGGCGGGGCAGGCGGGAAACGCTTCGTCAGGCATTGCCACGCAGTACCTCCTGAAAAAACTCGATCGTCTTAGCGAGGCCTTCTTCAAGGGGAACCTTCGGTTCCCATCCTAGCTTGTCGCGAGCGAGCGAAATGTCCGGCTTGCGCTGCAGCGGGTCGTCTTGGGGCAAGGGCTGGAACTGAAGCTCGGATCTAGAGCCAGTCTGCTCGATCACCATTTCTGCGAGCTGGCGAACCGTAAACTCGCGCGGAGTGCCCAAGTTCACCGGACCGGGAAAGCCGCTCGCGCTTTCCATTAATGCAAGAAAGCCGGTAATCAGGTCATCGACATAACAGAAGCTGCGCGTCTGCTCCCCTTCGCCGTAGATCGTAATGGGCTCGTTCCGGAGGGCCTGCAGGATGAAATTCGAGACTACACGACCGTCTGCCGGGTGCATCCGCGGGCCATAGGTGTTGAAGATCCGCGCTACCTTGATGTCCAGTCCATGCTGCCGGTGATAGTCGAAGAACAGGGTCTCCGCGCAGCGTTTGCCCTCGTCATAGCACGAGCGAATGCCGATCGGATTGACATTGCCCCAGTAGGATTCAGTCTGCGGATGCACCGCGGGGTCTCCATAGACCTCGCTGGTCGATGCCTGGAAAATACGGCAACCGAGCCGCTTGGCGAGGCCGAGCACGTTGATCGCACCGTGGACCGATGTCTTTGTGGTCTGCACAGGATCGTGCTGGTAGTGGACGGGTGAAGCGGGGCAGGCCAGATTCCAGATCTCGTCGACCTCGACGTAGAGCGGAAAACACACGTCGTGACGCATGAACTCGAAGCGCGGCTCCTCCTTCAGGTGGTCCAGATTTCGCTTGTCCCCAGTGAACAGATTGTCGACGCAAAGGACTTCGTCGCCGCGCTCCAGGAGCCGGTCGACCAGGTGCGAACCGAGGAACCCGGCTCCACCCGTAACCAGCACGCGCTTGCGGCCATAGCCATTGCGGCGCTGCGACATCCGAGAGGCTACCTTCTTCGACAAGCTACTGAGAACCAGAGCGTCCATAAGAATTACGATTCAAATAGGCAACGACGATACGGAACGCTTGCTTCGGAAGCTTGCCTATCGAGCACTGAAACGGGTAGGGCGCGCGCGATGAGCAAAGATGACGCCGAGGCCAACTATCGCGCGCAAGCAGGGAAGGCGTACCTGGAACAGCGCTCCGGGGCCGCATCGGATCACGTTCAAGCGTTGCGAGCATCACTGTTTACGGATGTGGCGGGGTGCGACAACAGGGTACTGGATTTCGGTTGCGGAACAGGAGGTGTAGTCTCACGCCTTGCAGCCGCATCGAGAACGGGAGTCGAGATCGGCTCCGAAGCAGCTGCGGTTGCTCGGGCCAAGGGCATCCGGGTAGTCGAAAGCCTTGAGGAACTGGAAAGCCACTCGATCGATGTGGTAATCAGCTTTCATGCAATCGAGCATACCGAGAACCCCGCCGATATCCTGCGGCAAATCCGGCGCGTAGTGCGCCCTGGCGGCAAGGTCCGGCTGATTGTTCCAGGCGAGAGTCCACACGATCCAAGACAATCCTCGTGGCGGCACAACGATGATATGCACTTGTATACTTGGACACCGCTTATTTTTGGCAATCTGGCAGTGATAGCCGGATACAGCGAAATCTCGACTGCGATCGCTCCAATGCCCACTGGTTCGCGTGCCGTTAAGCTCGTCTCGGCCTGCCCACCGCTCAAGCGAATCCTGCATCACCGGATTGCCGATCGATTGAATGCTTGGAATGTCATTCTGAACGCTCGTGTTCCCGCCACGAATGGCTGAACATCCTGCCTCCTTGGTGAAGAAAGGTCGCGACGGAGAGACGGTTCCACGATACTTCCAGATCACGGTCCTGTTGTTCTTGCTCCTGACTGGCGCAGTACCGCAACTGCTCCAGGCAACGTTCAATGGTATGAGCGGCGGGAGCGGCTTTGCCCCGGCAGTCTTGACGTCATTGGTTTATGATCTCGTCAGGATCGCTCCCCTCTTGGTGCTCGCGCGCCACCCCGCCGGTATTTTGCACCCGATCATCGTGGCAGTGGTCGTCTGGCCTCTGCTCACGACCTTGCCCAATTTGATTGACAGCTTTGGCGGGTATGCCGGTCTTCTTTCGGGTCAGCCCCTGAAAGCGCCCTACTTCACCACGCTTGGATGGAAGACTGATGCGGAAACTTGGAGTGCGTTAACGCAGTATCGTCTCCTACAAATAGCTTCGCTGATCAGCCTTTACACTGGTTTCGCAATTGTGCGCCGCGACTCGGGGCGCAGAATCACAATCCTACAGGGTATGGATTCCCAGCGACTTCGCCGGATCTTGGTGGGTGTAATAATCGTCAACCTTTTCGCTGTTGCAGTCTTTGTCCAAACTCGCGGTGGCTTGGTCGAGCACGTGATCGAGTTGGCCTATGGACGTTTCCGCGCACTTGCGGGACTTGGGCCGCTGCTAGCCCTCTTTGATATCGGTTTTCTTGCGCTGCTGCTGTGGATTTGCACGCGCCCGCAGGATTCCCGCCACCCCCTATTCCTCGTTCTGCTTCCATTGGTCGCAGCCCAACAGTTTATCGTCGCCGGCTCGCGCTCGGCAGCATTATTGGTCGTCGTCCTGACGGGCCTGGGATGGGCCTTGTCGGCACGCCGGGTTCCCTGGCGCTTAGCGCTAATTCTCCTGCCGATCGCCTTTTTGTCCTTCGGTGCGCTTAATCTAATCCGAACTGCGGGCCTGACCAACACAACTCTTATTGAAGCAGCTGGCGATGCAGACCTCGGCACCGTCCTTCAGCGCTCGCAGGAGGAATTCGATTTGCGCCAGTCGCTGTCCGGCGCAGTCCCTATCATAGCCGATGGCATGCGGACCACAGGACCGATGTTCGGATATACCTACTCGGGAGCGCTGTTCGCGGTGATCCCGAGAACGTTTTGGCCGGAGAAGCCTCGTGGCCCCGGCTCGCTCTACGCTCAGCACTTCCTCGGTGAGTCGGTCGAAGGAACCGCGGTACCGATTGGCGCCGTTGCCGAGGCATTCTGGAATTTCCATGCTCCAGGCGTGATCGTCCTGTTCGCGTTATATGGCTGGATTCTCCGAAGGGGCCTAGAAACCTACAACCGTAATCCGCGCAATGGGGCTGTCATCGCCGGTTTCGTCCTGCTGGCAACCCAGTTCGGGGTAGGGACTGACGAACTGGTGGCATTTCAGCAGCTCATCCTGACGGGTCTGCTGCTTTTCGGCATCATCGCGCTGTTCTATCCAAGGACGATGGCGGCAAGACGATCATCCGGGACAAGTGCGCGGCAAACCGCCGTTCGATAGGATCTCGCCATGACTGAGAATGATATCGCCTTCCCCCAGGTCAGCAGGCGGCGTGTCCTCCACGTCCTCAAGTGGCTGCCACGTGGCGGGATCGAGACCTGGCTGACGCATATTTTCGCCAACGGCGCAAATGGACCGATCCAACACGAAGTCCTTCTGATGCAGGACGAGATCGGACCTTATGAAGCCAAGGTCCGCGCCGCCGGAGTGCGTATTCACACGCTCCCCGTGCGCGGCTGGTTAACTTGGCTGCTCGCCTTGCGCCGCTTCCTACGGTCGAACGGGCCGTTCGCCGTGGTCCACTCGCACGTCGATTCGATTGTCTCTGGCCCGGTGCTGGCGGTTGCCGCAGCCAGCGGGGTTCCAGTGCGGATTATGCACAACCACGCTGCGCAAAGTCAGGGCGCGAATTATCAGGATCTACGGTACAAGGTGCGCGAGCTCATCGGAACATCCATTATCGCGGCCGCCGCAACCCGCCGTATCGCCATTAGTGAAATGGCAATGGAGCAGAGCGCCGGCGCCCGGTGGCGCGAGCGCAAGGACTGCACCATTTTGCTCTACGGATTCGATTACAGTCATTTCGCCGAATCGCGTGCACGCGCGGACCGGCTCCGCATCGAACTGGGCATAAGGGTCGGTTGTCACGTGCTGGGGCACGTTGGTCGGTTCGCATCGCAGAAAAATCACGCGTTCCTGATCGACACATTCGCTGAATATCTCAGGCTTGATCCCGAGGCCGTTCTGGTACTGATCGGGCACGGCCCTCTTAAGGCCCAAGTTCAGGCGCAGGTCGACCGGTTGGAGATCGCCGGGTCAGTCCGGTTCGCCGCCGGTACCGATGACATTGCCGCGTTTATGTCGCTGTTCGACGTCTTTGTCTTTCCCTCCTTCAGCGAGGGCTTGGGCATTGTGGCCCTCGAAGCTCAGGCTGCCGGCACCCCCGTGATCATGCCCGAGAACATGCCGCACGAGGTCATTGTGATACCTGAAGCCGTCACGCTGCTGCCGCTCGATGCGGGTGCGCGAGCTTGGGCGCAAGAAATCGGCCAAATTCTCGGCCAGCGTGCCCCGGACCGCGCCGAATGGCTTGCCCGGGTCGAGGGAAGCGCGTTCGGTCTCGAGCGCTGCATTGCCGATCTGAACGCGATCTATCGCGAGGAACTGGCGAAACACGCATGACCTGCCTTGGCACATCCTACAGGTCGGTTGTGCTGGTGGTTGCCTTGCAGACCGGAGCCGGTGCCAACGGTGGAATTGCCAGCCTGACCGAAATTATGCGCTCGCTTGACCGCTATCGCCCAGTTCTCATCACCAACCTCGATTCGGCTTTGACGGAGAAATGGCGGGCCGAAGGAATTGAGGTACACGTCGTTCCAGAACAGGCCAGCCGTGGCATAAGAAAGGCGCCGCTCGCCACTGCGATGACGTACTGGCGGTACTTCCGTGCGGTGCGCCGAATTTTAAACAGCACGGGCGCGCGGATCGTTCACGCAAACGACCCTCTCGCCTTTCAGCTCGCCCTGACGCCGGTACGGGTCGCACGGCGCAGTGTTCGCCTGGCGCTCAATGTCCGCGATACGCTCTCGCCCGATCGACCAGTTCCGCGCAAGCGGTACCGCTGGCTGTTCGCGCAGGCCGATCATACTTTCTTCCTGTCGCAGGACATGCGCTCCCGGTGGGAACAGGCTATCGACCGCCCCATCGCCGCAGCTTCGGCTACCTATTCAATCGTCGATTTCGAGCGGTTCCGCACGACTCCACTGCCTGATGAGGCGCCTGCGTCCGTGCTCGTTTCGGGCGTGATCTGCGTCAAGAAAGGCCAGCTACGGTACCTGGAAAAGGTGGCGCCGCGCCTGGCGCAGGCGAATATTGTGAGTTGGCTAAGCGGCGATTTCGACGATACCAATTCCGATTACGCAAAAGCCTGCGCAGAAGCGGCCCGCCCGCTGGGCGAGCATGTCCGGTTTCTCGGTTATCGCAGCGACATACCCGACCTCATTGCCGGTGCACGAGTCGTGTGCGTCGCGTCGCGTTATGAGGGCCTGATGCGCACAATGATCGAGGCGATGGCCATGGGACGCCCGGTAGTGAGCACCGCCGTCGCGTCGGCGCGCGAGATGCTCGCTGTGGATGGGCGCCCGGCAGGGACGGTCGTTTCGCTCGATTTCGGCGATGACATGGCTGACGCCTTGATCGACTTGTGCAGCGATCTCGGTAAGAATTCTGCCCTAGGCGCGAATGGCGCACTTATCGCGCGTGAACTCTTTGAGCGCCGCAGTGTGGTGGAGGCGTACCAGCAAGTCTACGACGACCTCTGGGGACCTCCGCCCAACCACAAGCGCCGCTCGAAGTCTTCATGACCGCTCCGGTACACGCGATGCCGTCAGGAGGGTTGCGCAAGCGCATCTTGCGTAATCTCTCTGTCCTGGGCGGCGGAAGCGGGGGCGCCGCACTGCTGTCGCTAGGCGCGGTAGCTATCAATTCACGGGCGCTGTCCCTTGTCGACTTCGGCATTTTCGTTCTGCTGCAGACCACCGCGATGCTGGTCGCGGGCCTGTTCACGTTCGCCACTCAACAGCCAGTCATCAAGCTCGGGATGGCGGCGCTAGAGCGTGGTCAGACCGAACGCTTTGAACGTCTTGTCGGAATGGGGCTGCTAGCCGATTTCGCCAGCGCGTTCGCAGCGGCAGCCGTGTCGCTCGGGCTGCTCGTGCTTATGCCTCAATGGCTTCCCCTGCCCCCGCGGTACGAACTCGGAGCGATTGTCGTGGCGTCCTGCCTCCTGCTGCAGGGTTATCGCACCAGCGAGGGCGTATTCCGGGCGCTTAACCGGTTCGACCAGATGAGTCTGATCCAGGTCACGTCTGCGGCATTGCAGTTGGTGGTCGCGGCGATCCTGTGGTCGCAAGATGCGCCCTTCATTTACTACGCCATTCTCGCAGCGGCTTCGATCTCACTGCCTTCGCTGATCCAGCTTATCGGCGCCCTGCTGCTTCTCCGTGGGCGAGGACTGCGTCCGAAGTTTGGGGGGGTCCAGGCGGCTAGAGCGGACCGCAGAGAGTTCGTCGCCTATTGTTGGAGCACGTGGGCAACGGGTTCACTGGATACATTGCGGCAGAATGGAGATGCGCCGCTGGTGGGCCTGCTGATCTCGGTCGAAGCCGCGGGTATTTACAACGTCGCGCGGCAGCTGGCCGGCATTCTCCGCAAAGGCACGCAGGTCTACGCATCCGTCCTTTTCCCTGAACTTGCCGCGTTTGCCTCGCGCCGCGATCTGGAGGGGCCGCGACGGCTGCTCAGAAGAATATTGGTTCTCAGCGCGGTGTTGACGCTCGGCGCGGTTGCCTCGTCCGCAGTCCTCGGCGGCTTGGCTCTGGATGTGCTGTTTGGTTCTCAGTTCCGCCCCGGACACTTGGTCCTCGTGTTGCTGTTCGCGAGTGCCGGTATTCAGCTAGTGAGCGCCACCTACTCGATGTACGTTCAAGCTTTCGACGGTCCGGTGGCGATCTTCCACTCCTATGTGATCGCCACGGTTGCTTACCTCGCGGTTATCCTGCCGGGTTTAGAGTTCGGCGGTCTTGCCGGAGCTGGCCTTGCTCAAATCGTTTTTTTCGCCGTCTTGGCGCTTGGGTGCCGACTGCGCCTGCGCCGTGAGCGTTTCATTGAGGAAAAGAACAGATGAGGATCGAAGAGGCGCGCACACTGGCGCGTTGGATCGGCGAGTTGGAGCTGCCGAAAGGGGTCACTTGCCTCAACGTAGGCTCTTCCACGGGCGATTTTCGCAGACGCGTCCAGCCCCACATCGAGAGCGAGTTGTTCGCTCCGCTCGCGGCTGCAGGTCTCAACGTCGTCCACTGCGATATGAAGCCGGCAGAGGGCGTCGATGAGGTGGGGGATCTGCTCGACCCCGCGTTTCGCACGCGGCTGCTCGCCTACAACGCGCAAGTCCTTATCTGTTCCAATTTGTTGGAGCATCTGACTGATCCGCACTCGTTTGCCGCAGCCTGCGGAGACTTGGTGGCGCCGGGCGGGTACGGGCTGATAACTGTTCCCTACAGCTACCCCTATCACCCCGATCCAATCGATACGATGTTCAGGCCATCGCCTGAAGAGTTGTCACAAATGCTGCCAGGCTGGGAGTTGGAACGGGCGGAGGTTCTTGAAAGCGGGAATCTTCGCGACGACCTGAAGGCGAGCGGCAGGCCCTTCTACACCTTCATGAACCAGGTTCTCCGCGCAGCCATCCCGTTCTACCGGAGGAGCCAGTGGCGGCACATAGCTCACCGACTGCTATGGCTGTTCCGCCCCTATACGGTGACCATGGCGCAGCTTCGCAAGCCTCTGAGTCCCGTAGGCTGACTTGCGCGTGGAGTGTTGCTGGGGACGAATTGGATTAACCTCCACGCCGGCCGCCGGCGGCGGCGTCGGCAAACCGCGCGAACACTTTGGCACGCACGTTATCGATTGAAGCCGCTTCATAACGGACGGAGGCGGCGCGATCGCGCTGAGACGCCTCCGCGATTCGGTCCGGGTCGTTCCCCATTTTCCCGATCAGGTTCGCCAAAGCTGCCGTATCACCGGGAGCATGCAGACGGTCCAGCGGCAGAAGCTCGGGGATACCACCTGCGGTCGAGCCGAGGCATGCACAACCACGTGACATAGCCTCGATTGTCGCGCGCGGGAGCCCCTCCTGGAAGCTAGGCTGGCAATGCACGTCGATACTATCAAGCCACTCCAGCACCGCCTCGCCAGCGGGACGAACCCCATCGAAGTGAATTTGATCGGCGACACCGTGCAATTGCGCCATTTCGCGCCACCTGGCCGGGTCGCCCGGACCGAGCACGCGCCATTCAATCTTCTGACCAGCCTTGCGCAATTGGGCGAGCGCCGTGATCATCGTCTGCAGACCCTTCGACGCGGTGCGCAGCGACGCGAGCGTGCCGAAAACAGGCCGCTTGCCACCGCGGATTGCGTCGAGGCGAGCCTCACGCCCTGCTAGCGTGCTCTCTCCAGCCCTTGTTATGGAGACATCGGAAACTTGCGTGGCAAACGCCGTATCGGATGCGGGGTAGCGACCCTGCAGCCAGCGCTCCGTCACGTAATTTACAAAGGAAGCCTTTGCGATCGCCCGGCGCATTCGCCGCATTGCAAAAGGCGCATAGAGCCGCGACGCGAACGCGCCGTGATTGCCGTATCCATCGAGCGCGCATCCGACCACCTCAAGCAGCAGTGGCTTGCCCGCAGCGGATGCTGCATGCGCCGCCAGCAGGCCGATGTCGCTCGGGAGACGCGCGATTACCGCGTCCGCTGCTGAGATCGAATCTTCGAGCGACCTCATTGTCGTGCCTTTAATAAGGCCGAGACGTTCCGCAACAGAGGGCGACGGGACGAGTTGGAACTGGACATCCCCGGCATCGGACCGAGCCAAGTCACCTCCGGCGTACATTCCCTCGTCACGCGCGAAAACAGTAAGGGTTGAAAAATTCGAGAGATACCTTGGCCAGATTTCCCTTGGAAAAGAGCCTTGCGTAAAGATCGCCCCGTTGTCCCCGCGGGCGAACCGATGATCATGAGCGAAAAGCAATTTCATGAAAGGCCCTTCTACTTGCTGAAGCGCGGTACTGGACGGCAAATCGAGCGGCAAGAGAATGCCTCAATCGCTAGCGGGCGCGCCCGCCTCGCTGCGGTCCACGCACCGGACGGATGCGGACATCGCCGGCCAGGATGCGCGAGTCGGCCCAGATGCCCGCGGCGCCCAAGCTGGAGGGCGGCGAGAGCGCCACCCTGTCGAGATCAGCCCTGAGGATCACCACTGCGTCGTCGAGCCCCGCACCGACGTGGATCCCCGATATACGGGCTTCAGCACCGGTGACATCGATCGATATCCGGCGCATGGTACCTACAGCCGGATTGTCTTTCTCGATTCGTACGATGTGATCGACGGGATAGCCGCTCGGCCCGGCACCATCGTAAGAAAATTGCAGGCTTACATCCTCAATCAGCGAAGGAGCGCCCTGGTCTCGGATCAGGATTTCCGCTGCCGATGTTTGCATGACATCCTGCGCATGGGCCCGTGCGGCGATCGTGATGCCGCTGGCGGTGATGCGCCGCACCTGGGCGCCCCTGCCGGCATTGATGACGATGCCGCGCATGAACATGATGCCCCCCGGATCGGTCAAGCGGATGTTGGTGAGCCAGACATCTTCCACCACGCCGCCGCGCCAGTCGTAGATCAGCGCGCCAGGCTTGATGAAGCAGACCATCTGGCAGCGGTCAGCGATGACATCTTCCACTGTGACCCGGCGTACAATGCCGGCGCCCGGATGCTCGCGGCTTGACCCTACTTCCGATCCGATCGAGACGGCGGCGGAGAAGCCTCGGACGGTGCCGCGTCGGAGAACAATGTTGTCGGTGATCGAGCCGGCCCCCTTGAGCGCGAAAGCATCGTCTCCGCCGATGTCGGGCCGAAGGGTCGAAGCCATGTCGAAGTTTTGAAAGACGTGATTCCGGCCAGCAACGAAGATGCCGTTTGAGCCGCGGACCTTCAGACCGTCAAATTGGCACCCGCGGGACGGCGCACGGAGATAGCCTTGGTAACCGCCCGCCATGGGCTCCTTGATCATTGAAAGATTGATGAAGCGGCAGTCGCTGCCTGCCACGTCGAGCAGATAGCTGTCAGCTTGCGCTCGGGTCTCAAGAAGGGTGAGGTCGCGCACACTGATGTTTGAGGCCTCTTGCGCAACGACGAGGCGCGTGTCGCGCAGAGTGCCGCCAGCTCCGTCGATAACGATATTGCTGCCGCGAACGACGACGATCCCGCCGCGGTACGTGCCTGAAATGCGCAACGTGCCGCCGCCGCGCCGCGCAAGATGATCGAGAGCCGCCTGGATCGCACCAACCGCAGGCAGGTTGCTTCGCGCGCCGAAATCTTCAGGTGTGACGACTAGGCCGCCCTGGGCACGCAGTACGGATGGCAGCATCACAGTCGCCGCTCCCGCCAACGCTGAACGCCTACATATCAAAAGAGCACGGTTCATGGAGGTCCAAGGGCCAATTAACGGTTTACTCCCAATGAACTACAGTTCAGCCATCGGGAGTGAGCGACACCGATTGGACAATCCAGTCATAGCCATCTGCTTCGCGGGGTACAGACACCTCCAAGCGGAGCCAGGCCCATCGACAAGCATTCGGCGCGATCCTGGCAGGCAGCGTCGCAATAGCACCTTTGAACAGGGTGCGGCCGCTGCCGGCGCATGTCAGCGATGTGCTCAGCAGGCTATCAGTGGGCGCCGAACCGCGAGCTACAGTTACTATTAGCTTCAGAGTGCGTGGAGGAATGGCTACCAGCTGTTCAGCGACAACACCACGCGACCCGCCCAGTGCGCTGATCGTCAGCGCCTTCGACTGCGTATCGATTCCGGCCCCGAAATCGGCTGTGGAAAGCAGTCGCCAGTCGAATGGTAAAATATCAGGCTTTCGCGAAAAGTGATCGTTGCGAACGATAGGTCCGCCGTCACCAAGAGCGCGGGTACGCGGAAAAAGTGTGCGCGCAAGCGAGGCTGCGTCCTGATAACGGCCTTGGCCCGCCAGACCCTCGATCAGCATCCGGTCCACCTCGCCAATTTCGTATGGTGCCTGCCGATAGCTTGCCTGGCGCAACGCTGCAGCATTCTGCAGCCCGGCAGGCGACTGAGCGACTTGGCGCCAGAATTCTTCCGCCCAAGGCGGCTGAAGGGAGAGCAGTTCCAGGAACATAGGCTGATACCGTCTATCGCCGGCCAGCGTTGCCATACGCTCAAGCAAGGGTCCATGCGCCGCCGTCTGACGACGTAGAATTTCATCGATGATGCGAAGAGCCGCCTCTTCTTCGCCTACACGACCATAGGCAGCGAGCAGTTCGGTGTTCAGGAGAGACGAGCGCCGGGTCGCAGCATGTCCCGCGCGCAAAATCTTCAGCCCAAGCGCAGGGTCTTCCCTCCCGGCTGCCGCGCCCAACAAGGCGATTGCATTGGCATCGAGTGGTTCTCGGGTCTGGGCCGCCCGTGCGACCTTGGCTACGACCTCTGAGGGCGGGAGAAATGGATCCCGCGTGATCGCTCGTCGCTTCGCCAGTTCGAAAACGGCTAAGGTCGCTCGAGTACCGCCATTGGGCGAGAAGGCGGCGGCCGCATGTTGCGGCGAAAGTCGCTCTCCCGCTTGAGCAAAGGCCGCCAAGCCGCTCGTAACGGCTAAGGCGGCGCTCGCCAGTGCGACGATGACCGTGCGGATCACCTTAGGCAGTCGCGGCCTGATCGCTGTCGCGGCCGTATCCGTAGCCGTAACCGTAGCCATATCCGTATCCCGCAGCATGCGCGTCGAACTTCGTCACAAGTGCCCCAAATACGTTGGCACGCGCGGAGCGAATACGCTCGATCGACTGCTGGATTTGACGCGACCGAGCGCCGGCGATCTCAACCGTGAATACAACTCCCTCTGTGGTCTTTGCCACCAGCGGGACGTCCGCTAGTCCAAGTACGGGAGGCGCATCGACTAGTGTGACGTCGAAACGCTGCCCAGCCAGTTGGATCAGCTGCGCGAGACGCGGCGAAAGCAAAAGCTCACCTGCGTTTGGCGGTTTGGGACCGGCAGCCATGAGGGCCAGATTTGGAATACCGGTATCGGTGAGAAGATCATCATCGAATTCATCGCCCGCCAGATAATTCGAAAGGCCGCGTGCGTTGTCGACCCCCAGGAGCTTATGGCTTGAACTGTTCCGCATGTCCGCGTCGATTAGAAGCACACGTTTTCCCGTACGGGCGAGCGAGCGGGCGAGTGCAATCGTAGAGTTTGATTTGCCTTCGTTGGGGCGCGTGCTGGTGAACAAAATCGATCGCGGTACCCCGTGATCGGTGAGGAAGGATAGGTTCGTCTGCAACGACAGCACGGCCTCAGACACATCCGATTTCGGATCGAGTATAGCGTTGGCCATCAATCCTTCGTCCACTCTGGGAATGACACCGAGAAGCGGAAGACCAAGCTTGCTGGTCACATCGGTCGGCTCCTTCAGCTTCTGGTCGATCTGTTCTAGGGCAATGACCACGAGTAAAGCGATGAACAGGCCGAGGAGCGTACCCAGCAGCAGGTTCAAAAGGAGGTTCGGGCGGGACGGTTTCGTCGGTACGAGCGCGCGATCTACGATCGTAACATTGTTACTCGCCACTCCTGCCACGCCGATCTCCTTATACCGCTGCAAGAGGCCGTCGTAGAGCTGGCGATTAGTATCAACTTCCCGCTGATAGATATTGTACTGGATTGATGCCGACTGCTCTCCGACAAGTTCATTCTTGAGGCCCGCTACCCGCGCGCGGAGAGCCTGCTCGCGTGCCTGTGCGGCATTGTAGGCTTGTCGGTAGTCCGAGCTAATCCGCCCGTTTTCTTCTGCAATCGCGCGATCCAACGACGCCAGCCGCGAACGTACAGCCTGAACCTCGGGATAGCCCGGCTCAAACTTGGCGCTGAGCTGGGCCAACTGGGCACTCGCCTCCGCCTGCGACTGGCGAAGGCCTGAAAGTGTCGTGTTGGTCTGGCGCCCGGGTTGCTGCGCATTGAGCGCGGCCTCTGCCTCAATCCGTGCTTCGATCGCGGTGCTGAGCGCACGGTTAAGCGCCTCGAGGTCTACCGATGTGATGGTTCGATTGGCTTGGGTCATGCCTTCGGCGTTCTGATCCTGGCCAAGTGCGACAATGCCTTTGTCGGCCGCGTAGTTCACTAGTTCCCGCTCGGATTGTTCCATCCGGCTGCGCAGTTCAGCGAGACGGTTTTGCAGGAATTCGCGCGCGTCCTGAGTTGAATCGAACCGCCGATCGAGAGTGGAGGCAATGAACTCGTCAATCCAGGCGTTGGCTACATTCGCACTCAGCGTGGGGTCCGGACTTTCGAACTGCACATCGATCAAGCTTGATCCGCGTATCGGAGCGATGGTGACATGCTTGAGCAGGATATCGGCCGCAGGGCGGACTTGCGCGCGGCGGTCTTGTGCACCCAAAGGACTTTCGCTTGCTGGCGACTGAACTCCGAATGTCGCTAAAAACCCTTCGTCATTGGCAAGGTTCAGCTTGCGCACGACCCTCTCGGCGAGCGATCGGGCTCGCAGAAGCGCATATTGGGTCTGGTAGAATTCCTCGTCCGTTCCGGAATCGATCTTGCTCACCTCCTGGACGTTTGTCACCCGCTCCGCTTCGCGGTCGATCTGGATGCGGGCGACAGCCTGGAAGTAGGGAGTCGCCAGCAGGCTCAACACCAGCGCGACTGCAACCGCCGCCGCCACAATGCCCGCAATCAGCCAGCGTCGCCGTTGCATCACGTGCAAGTATGCAATCAGCGGCGGAATACCCCCCGCGCTGGTGTTTGCGTCGCTGGAGTAGATCGCGTCGGACACGTCCATAGTAATCGCGTTCATCTGCAAGTACCGGCCTAGTTGTTGTTCTGCAACAGCAGGATGATCGGAGTCGTTAGAAGGGGAGCAACCTGCAGGAGATCGCGGAACAGGCGCCGCTGCTCGCTATCACCGACCATAATGACGTCGGAAGGATAGATTTCTGGATCGGCGTAGTTCCCGCGGCGTATTGCGCGAAGATTATAGATGCCGATGTACGTCTGGTCCCCTACCTGACGTCGGATAAGAACATCGTCGAGTTTGGCGAGTTCGCTCGGCCCGCCCGCTACCGCGACTGCCCGTTGCAAGGTCATGGTGCCGCTTACCGGATACATCCCGGGTTTGACAACCTGACCATCGACGGTGATCGTCTGGTTGAGAGACTCTTCGAGGTTGAGAGTGACCTGCGGATTTTTGACGTACTCGCCCCGCAAACGCTCTGCAATGGTGGCTGACACCTCCGCCGGCGTCCGTCCTGCGACATCTACCTGCCCGATCAGAGGAAACGAAAGCCGGCCCGAACCATCAACCTGAGCTGTGCGCTGGAGCTCGGGCACGCCGAACACATCGATCGCCACCTTGTCGCCCGGTCCTAGATAGAAGTCGCGCGTCGGACGGGTGTAATCGGCTGAAGTGGGAGAAGGAAGATCTCCGACTGCTTGGACCACGGACGCTAGTCCAATCGGCTTCGGACTTGTCGCACAGCCGGCGAGAGCAAGCGCCAAAAGCATCCCGCAAACGCTCGCGCCCTTGGACAAGGACCTATCAGACATACAAGACTCCCGAGCCACGACGCTCATATTGAAGGTGAGAAATCGGTGATTACGCATTCACGAGCGCCGCGAACGCGCTTTCCGCGGTGTAAGCAGAGCCCCGTCGCCTAGCCCAAGCAACCACAAGATGGCGAGGACCTGAACGAGCGGGACCCGCAGCGGATAATCTATAATCGAGCCGAGGGCAAAGACGAGAATGGGAAACAAAAGCCCTGCGCGCATCGCGATACGATTCGAACCATCGGACACAACGCGCTTTGCCGCTCGCCAAACGGCCACGAGCAGGATCAGGAGGAAGGCCGCGCCGGCGATGCCGTACTCTAGCATCAGCTCGAGCCAGTCATTGTGCGCATGGTTCAGATAATACGGGCCCAGATCTGCCAAAGGTTCAACAATCTGGTAGGCGGGCACGAATGAACCTGCGCCCAAGCCAACCGTCCAGACGTCACCCAGCATCTTGAGGAGAACCGGCAACGCACTCAGCCGAAGTTCCTGACGATCTGCATCGCGGGCAATCGACGAAAACCCAACGCCCCCGTCTGACACGGAGCTCACTGCCGCGAATACGCCCGCCATCGCGAGTGCCGCGACGACCAGCACGATGCTCCGGCGTGAGCCGGAGAGCGCAGACCAGCGGTTCCTGCGGGACCCTGTGGTGACCTGCGAACGAGATTGAGAATCTACACCGCGGCCGCTGTAGATCAGCGCCGCGACGGCTCCGGCCAGAACCGAGAGGGCAGTACCAGCGCGCGATCCGCCGAGAAGCGCGACAAACAGGAAGCCGAAAATTGCGATCGCGCCGAACCACATCGCTGCGGAGCTTTCGCGCCGGACTGCTAGGACGGCGGTCACCGGAATTGCGGAGGCTAACAGCATCGCCTGATGGTTCGCGTTCGCCAGCAGGCCGACCGGCAGGCCGGAAGTGGTGACAGCGTACAAGTAAAGTACCCCTTCCGCATCACCCAGCATCTGCGCCAGTCCCAGCGCCGCACTCGCTATCGCCGCGCCTATCCACAAGAGAAGCACGGTTGGCCGGTCCCTGTTGTCCAGCGCTCCATAGAGAAGAATCGCGGTAGCCGGTACCGTTAGCGAAAACAGCGCGTTCCATGCCCCGGCAGGCGACAGCGCGAGGGGCCGCCATGCGCTGGGCTGGCCCAGCGCGGCGTCGATGGCGACAACGACCTCCCGCATCGGGAGCGAGTGCCACATGGCCGGCGGCAGGGGCACGAGGTGGAGTCCAATCACGGCGGCACAAAGGCCGACGATCGCTAGTGGCACAGCAATGCAGCGCAAGTGCCCGGACGGCGCGGCGAGAATTGCGTAGCCGGCGAAAATCGCCGCTAGCGGCCGTAGCACCACCAGCGACAGGACATCCGCGCGAGACGCGCCTCCGGTCAGCGCCACGATCACGACAAAGGCCACCAAGGCGTTGCGCCGTGCAGAGGGAGAAAACCGGCGTGGGCGACCGTTCGCAGGAGGTGAGCCCATCAACCGTTCTCCACGAGGTGATCGTCAGTCGCGACTGGGGGGTCAGCGGCTGAGCAGTTGGGGGAGTCTGAAGGATCATAGCCCGAGACCAGTTCACTTAGCAGATAGCGGACCTGCCGATCATTCGCAGTCTCAAGGGCGCGCTCGACCTTGGCGAGCATCTCGGCAAGCTGGTTGAGGCCCAAATGCGATTCATGGGCGCAGAAGATGCGCGGGTGATCGGTCGCCGTCGCTTCGGCGTTGATCAGCAGTTCTTCATACAGCTTCTCGCCGGGGCGCAAGCCGATCTGAACTATCTCGATATCGCCGTGGGGGTTCTCCTTGTCGCGGACCGAGAGACCCGACATCTGAATCATTGAACGGGCAAGGTCTACAATGCGGACCGGCTCGCCCATGTCTAGAAGATAAACCTCGCCGCCGCGCGCCATCGCACCGGCCTGAATGACCAGTTCCGCCGCTTCGAGGATCGTCATAAAGTAGCGTGTGACTTCGGAATGAGTCAGCGTCACCGGACCGCCTGCCTCGATTTGCTTGCGGAACTGCGGCACAACCGATCCGGACGATCCAAGCACGTTGCCAAACCGTACCATGGAGAAGATCGGACCAGGCCCTTCCCGCGACGCATAAGCTTGCAGAATAAGCTCGCATACCCGCTTCGAGGCCCCCATCACATTCGTTGGACGCACCGCCTTGTCGGTACTGACCAGCACAAAGCGCTCGACTTTCCAGTCCACTGCCGCCCGCACGCTTGCGAGCGTGCCCATAACGTTGTTCCTTACCCCGGAGATCGGGTTGGCTTCCACCATCGGTACATGCTTGTAGGCGGCCGCATGGAAGACCGTGTGGGGATGGTACCTGCCGAAAATCCGGTGAACGGCCGCCGTCTCCACCAGCGTGCCCAGCTCGGTCACGACCACTGTGCCGATTCCCTCGGCTTGCACTATGGAGCGCAACTCCATTTCGATCTCGAACAGAGCAGCCTCCGTCATATCGAACAGTATGAGTTGCGCCGGCCGGCGACGAGCAATCTGGCGGCATATTTCGCTGCCGATCGAGCCCCCCGCACCCGTTACCAGTACTGTCTTGCCGGCTATGATGCTGTCCATCAACGCCGGATCCGGCATGACCTGATCTCGCGAAAGCAGGTCGGCGATATCGATTTCCCGCAGGTCACTTACGGAGACATCACCCGAAACCAGCTCATGGATATCGGGCAGGGTCTGGACGTGCACCCCGAGCGCCTGCAGCTTCTCGACGATCGCAGCACGTTCGCTGCGCAAGGATTTGTCGAGCGCCAGGAGCACTAGATCGATGTCCAGTTCCTCCAGCAAATCGGCCAAGTTCCCCGCCACGACGATCGGCGTTCCCTCTAACCGCTGCCCGGCGAGCGTCTCCTCGTTGCTAGCAAAAGCGATCAGGCGATAACTCGGCTGGTGCTGGAGCGAGGATGCCAACTGCCGCGCCCTTGTCCCGGCGCCGTAGATGAGAACTCGCTGGGGCGGGTCCCCGGTCTGGAGCATCTCGACCAAGATGAAACGAGCCACAATGCGGCTGATCGCTACGAAGATAAAGAAGACCGCGGGAAAGAGCACGCTGACCGTACGAGGTACGCCGGCTACGCCGTTAAAGCCGAACGCCAGCACTAAGATCGCGCCGATAATCACGCAACACTGCGCGATCTGTGCTAGTCCCTTCGGGCCGTGAAAGCGGAATACATTGTTGTAAACGCCGCGGTAGATGAACACGCCAATTGTGGTGAGGAGGGCTGCCGCCGTGAAAAGCAGAAAAGGGCGGGTGAATACACTCAGCACCCCCAGTCGGATTGCGAAGGATATCCAAGCGGCCAGCAGGCAATTGCACCCGTCTGTAAGGCCCGCGAGCAGCCGCTTAGTACCTCGATTGGATTGCAACAGGCGCGTAACTTTAGGGCTTAGCCAGCCTGTGACCGTCTGGCCCGCAGAATTGTTCATGCTAACCCCGGTGCATGTCGTGCATGCGTCTTCGAGCCGTCACGCGTAACGACGGCAACGTTTACCGCAGTTGTTTGTCCCGTGACACCATTTTGCATCATGGGCTCCCCGACAGACCGACGTGGGTAAACATCGCCTTGTTCACTGCTTTCACAGCGTATCTTTCGCGGCAACGCTGGAAGGCTGCTTCTCCCATTTGTCGGCGGCCTTCCGTATCTCGCGCCATTCGCCGCATCGCGTCTGCCAGCGACCGTGTATCTTGCGGCGCAACAAGCAAGCCGCTGACTTCATGTTCGATCGTTTGACGGCAGCCCGGAACGTCGGTGGTGATGACCGGTCGTCCGGTTGCCATAGCCTCAAGCACCGTGCGCGGCGTCCCTTCCCGATAAGATGGCAAGACGTAGACGCTGCAGTTCGCCAACGCCGGGCGAACATCGTCCTGCGGTCCAATGAAATCCAGTCCAGCAGCGGTCCATCGCTCGACTTCGTCGCGTCCGATCGCGTCAGGACCGTCGTCGAAATACCCGGCGAGCGTAAAGCGGGCCGGGGAACCTTCTGCCTTCATCTCCCGTGCGGCTGCAGCATATTCGCGTACGCCCTTGTTGCCGAGCAAACGAGCGATCATCAGGAAGCGCGGATCGGAAGGCAGTTCGGCGCGTCCGAACTCCTGCATGTCCACACCCGACCCATTGACCAGGCGCGCCTTTCCACCGTCGGACAACGCTCCTGCACGAATGAAATCGTCCCGATCATCCGGATTCTGGAATATAACCGTCCGATTCGCGGCGGTCGCTCGCCGCCACAGCGTGATCGAAATAGCGCGCACAATGCGTTGTTTGAGGCCGCCACCGGGAATGAATGCGTACCCAAGGCCGGTCACGAGTGAGACTGATTCAACGCCCTCGGCGTGAGCTGCGAGAGAACCCCAAATGCAAGGCTTGATGGTGTAGCTTAAAATGAGATCGATGCCGTAGCGGCGGATGATCCGGCGGACCGATCTGTAATATGCCACGTCCGCTACTGGATTGAGGCCGGTGCGGGACAGCGCGACCGAAACAGGCGTCACTCCGATAGCAGTCAGCTTTTCGGCAATTGGCCCGAGTATGTCCGGCGCTGCCGCGTAGACCCGGTTTCCTTCTCCAACCATCCGCTCCAAGAGCGCGCCCCGGAATGCGATCAACGAAGGTGCGTACGAGGCATTGACGAGGATTGTGCGAGCCACCATTTGCGGACCCCGTAGTCGTGCGGTCACGGCAGTGCAACCGAGAGTGATAACCTTCACTTTGCCTAGCGTACATGCCAGCATCATTGCGCCTGCGCACGTGCCAGCATCATTGCTAAAGAACACGATTGAGGTCGCCTATGCTCGGAACGACTGTCGCACCTTGGCCCGTCTTTGACGAAGAGGAGATAGCAGCAGTTGCCGCCGTGATGCGATCGGGGCGCGTCAACTACTGGACCGGCGAGAAAACCCGCACCTTCGAACGCGAATTCGCTGAATTCGCAGACTGTTCCCATGCGGTCGCGGTCGCGAATGGCACCTTGGCCTTGGACCTTGCGCTGAAGGGTCTCGGCATCGGCCCTGGCGACGAAGTGGTTGTCACTCCGCGTACCTTCATTGCCTCAGTCTCATGCGTCGTGAACGCCGGTGCCACACCGGTATTCGCTGATGTGGACACCGAAAGCGGCAACATCGCGCCACATACCATTGAGCGCGTTCTTTCGTCTAAGACCCGCTGCATCATTCCAGTTCACCTTGCTGGATGGCCTTGTGACATGACGGGCATCATGAAACTGGCCAGCAGCTTCGGGATCAGCGTGATCGAAGACTGTGCACAGGCACACGGCGCGCGCATCGAGGGGAAGTCAGTGGGCAGCTTCGGCGCCGTCGGGGCGTGGTCGTTCTGCCAAGATAAAATAATGAGCACGGGTGGCGAGGGCGGCATGGTTACTTGTGATGACGAGACCTTGTGGCGCCACATGTGGTCTTTCAAGGATCACGGCAAGGACTGGAACGCAGTCTACAACCGGCATCATTCGGCTGGTTTTCGCTGGCTGCACGAAAGTTTTGGCACGAACTGGCGCATGCTGGAGTTCCAGGCTGTAATAGGCCGTATCCAGTTGGAGCGCATGAACGGGTGGCAAGCTCGACGTGCTGCGATAGCGGCCCGCTACACGGAGATTCTCGCTCCCTTCGCCGACGCCGTGCGTGTGCCCCTGCCACCAGCGAATATGCAACATGCCTGGTACCGGTTCTATGCCTATGTTCGCCCTGAAAACCTTAAGTCTGGATGGGACCGAGACCGCATCATAGCCGAGGCGACGCGGCGCGGGGTTCCGTTGTTTCAAGGATCATGTTCGGAAGTATATCGCGAGAAGGCGTTCGAGCGGGCGGGCTGGGCACCGGCTCAACGCCTTCCCGGCGCTGCGCAACTTGGCGACACGAGCCTGATGCTGCTTACTCATCCGACGCTGACGGAAGAAGACGTGGCGCGCATCTGCGAGGTGTTAGCTCAGGTGCTTCAGATGGCGCGCTCCTAGCGGCTTTGAATCAGAGTGGCGGGGTTGCCAATGACTACAGCGCCAGCGGGTACATCTTTGACCACTACCGCACCCATTCCGACGGTCGCCCCCGCACCAATCGTGATCCCCTGCCGAATCATGGCTCCAGATCCGATATAAGCGTTATCGCCAATGGTGACGCCGCCGTTGCAGCGCACGCCCGGTCCGAATGTCACAAAGTCACCGATGCGGCAGTCGTGCTCAACGTACGAGTAGAGATTGCAGTGGAAATGAGAGCCAATGCGGATGTTGCTGGTCAGCACGGTTCCGGGCGAAAAGAGACAACCGGCGCCCCATTTTACGTCGTCCATGACAATCATGTCGGGTGCCAGAATGCATTCAAAGTGGATCCCTGCTTCAGCACACCGGCGCGCAATTGCCGATCGGAGGGGCGGATTGGCAACGGCGAGAGCGATCCGCGCCACAGGCTCTTCCACGAAGCGTTTGAAATCCACTACCGGTTGCCCGTTGCACTCGGCAGTGGCTGGAACGTCTTCCACGAAGACCAGTCGCTCGCCCGGAAATTGGAACCGCGCCAGCGGCATTATTCCCCGCGCACATCCGCCTGTGCCGAAAATGCCAACCAGGCCCATCACTTCAAGTCACTGCCGGTGAATTTGGGCATAGTGGCTTCCCCTGGCGCATTTATCCCTTCACGCCGGAATACAGTGCGAAGGGTCAGCCAAAGGATGCGCATGTCGAGGGCGAGCGAATTATGGTCTACGTACCACAGGTCCGCGTCGAACTTTTCTTCCCAAGTCAACGCGTTGCGACCGATCACTTGCGCCCAGCCAGTTATGCCGGGTCGCACGTGGTGCCGGCGCGCCTGAGCGGGAGAGTAATGCGGCAGATATTCCATCAGCAGGGGGCGCGGCCCGACGAGGCTCATTTCACCACGCAGGACGTTCCACAGTTCAGGTAGTTCATCCAAGCTTGTCGAGCGCAGGAGGCGGCCCAGGTCCGTCAGTCGAGCCTCGTCCGGTAGCAAGGCACCTGTTTCATCGCGTTCGTCAGCCATGGTGCGGAACTTGAACATTGTGAAGGGTTGGCCGCCAAGCCCGGGCCTAATTTGCCGAAAAATCACCGGGGAGCCGATCTTCCATCGAACAAGTACGGCGACGACGGCGAGCAAGGGCGCGCCTAGCAAGAGCAGGACAGCGGAACCGAGCAGATCGAAAATGCGCTTATACATCGGCCAGTGCATACGGATATTGTGAGCTATTCGCCAGCTGTTGCGGCACAGGAGCGCCCAGCCTATGGGCTCCAAGATTCCACCGCCGAGGCGGTAATTTATCTCGAGAGCATCAATATGTCGACCTACGACAATTCCCCTGTCGTTACCGTGATTGGCTTGGGTTATGTCGGCCTTCCGCTGGCGGTGGCGCTGGCCAAACACTTTCCGACCCACGGCTTCGACGTAAACCCACTCCGCGTTGATGAACTACGCGGCAAGCACGACCGGACCGGCGAGATAGGTCCAGAGCGGCTTGGAGCAAGTACTCTGAAGCTCGGTGATGATCCCGCAGGATGTCCGCCTAGCGATTTCTACATCATCACTGTTCCAACGCCGATCGATCAGGAGAACAATCCTGATCTGTCGATCATCGAGGCTGCTTCCCGCACCGTGGGCAGAATGCTCAAGTCGGCACGGGCAGCTGGCCGGGTGCCGATCGTGGTTTATGAAAGCACTGTCTACCCGGGCGTCACCGAGGACATCTGCGGGCCGATCCTTGAGCATGCCTCTGGCCTCGCGTGCGGCTCGGACTTCTTTCTGGGGTATAGCCCCGAGCGCATCAACCCTGGCGACCGCGAACACACCATAGACAAAATTACCAAGGTCGTGGCCGGGCAAACAGCCGAAGTGCTTGATCGCATTGCTGCCCTGTATGAAGCGCTCACCAGCGGTGGAGTATATCGCGCAGCCTCAATTAAAGCGGCTGAGGCGGCTAAGGTGATCGAGAACGCGCAACGAGACATCAACATCGCGTTCATGAACGAGATTTCTCAGATCTTCAGTCATATGGACTTATCGATTTGGGACGTGCTGAAAGCCGCCAATACTAAGTGGAATTTCCTACCGTTCAGCCCTGGCTTGGTGGGCGGCCACTGCATCGGGGTAGACCCCTATTATCTATCTCATCGCGCCAAAGAACTGGGGCACAACCCGCGCGTCATCTTGGCAGGGCGCAGCATCAACGACGGTATGGCGGAATGGGTGGCTAAATCGCTTCACCAGTTCCGGGGCGAGCGCGGCTCAAGCGTTTTGATGCTCGGTCTTACCTTCAAAGAAGACGTGCCAGACCTGCGCAATTCGAAGGTGGCTGACCTCATCTCGGCACTTGAAGCGCGCGGGCATCAGATTACCGTACACGATCCGCAGGCAGACCCGGAAGAGGCGCTGGACGAATACGGAATCAAGATCTCTCCCGCCGCGCTCTCCGGAACTTATGACATGGTAGTCCTGGCCGTACCACACCGCGAATACCGTACACTCGGCGCTGCTGCACTCCGCGAGAGCCTTGCGCCAGGGGGTACGCTGGCGGACCTTAAGGGTGTGCTCGGCGCCGATGCAGATTGGACGCTTTGATGCGTAAGGTGCTTGTAACCGGCTCAGCCGGTTTCATAGGCTTTCACCTGTCGCAGCTTCTGCTGGAAGAGGGTTTCGCCGTCGTCGGGTTTGACGGGATGACCGACTACTACGACGTCCGCTTAAAAGAACGTCGTCACCAGATGCTTTTGCAGAACCAGCACTTCTCTGCACATGTCGGAATGCTGGAGGACCTCGACTCCTTGCGCAGCTTGGCGTTGGCCGAACGGCCGAACGTCATTGTGCACCTCGCTGCTCAGGCGGGTGTGCGGTACAGCCTTGAGAACCCACGGGCGTACATAGAAGCCAACATTGTCGGTACTTTCAACGTAATGGAGTGTGCGCGGGAGCTTGCCATCGAGCATCTGCTGATGGCCTCCACCAGTTCCGTCTACGGAGCCAACGAGGTGATGCCATTCGATGAGCTGGAGCGGGTTGAAACCCAAATGACGCTGTATGCTGCGACCAAGAAAGCAAACGAGTCCATGGGCCATAGCTATGCGCACTTGTGGAACCTGCCGACGACCATGTTCCGCTTCTTCACCGTGTATGGCCCGTGGGGCCGGCCTGATATGGCCCTCTTCAAATTCACAGAGGGGATTCTAACGGGCAACGAGATCGACATCTATAATAACGGCGAGATGTACCGCGATTTCACTTACGTGACAGACTTGGTGCGCGCGATCCGACTGTTAATCGACGTGCCACCGGTTCGACCCACTTGTGCCGATGAGATCGTCGAAGGCGACAGCTTATCTCCCGTAGCACCCTATCGGATCGTCAATATCGGTAATGGCGACAAAGTTAAGTTGCTGGATTACGTGGAAGCCATCGAACGCGAGTGCGGACGGGAAGCTGTACGCAACTACTTGCCGATGCAGAAGGGCGATGTACCCGCTACGTGGGCCAACACAGATTTGCTGAACCGAATTACAGGTTATAAACCTCATACCGGATATCGCGAAGGTATTCGTCAGTTTGTGGCTTGGTACCGCGACTACTACGGCCGTTAGATGCTGTAATTTGCAGGGAGCATTGATGGCATGAAGATTGCTTTAGTTGGCTCGGGATATGTCGGTTTGGTCTCGGGAGCCTGCTTCGCCGACTTCGGGCACGAGGTGGTCTGCATCGACAAGGATGCCGCCAAGATCGAGCGGCTCGAGGACGGTATCATGCCGATCTACGAACCCGGTCTCGACGCGCTGGTTGAAGCCAACGTGAAGGCGGGGC
>NZ_SJXI01000073.1:0-121600 GCF_004337455.1 Parafrankia sp. BMG5.11
GGACCGGACTTCCACCGGCAAGCGACGACGAGCTTACGAAAGGTAGATCGGCCGCTTACACGGCGTCACCTCCAGTCTGCTGGGCGCACGAAAATGTCCTCAGTCATCCTGGGAGCCGTCGCCGCCCAACGACCGGCCGATGCGATCGAGCCAATCATCGCGCTCGTTGCCGACCCGCCCACCGGCCGCGCAGCCTACCGTGGCGCCGCCCGGGTCCCACTCGTCCACGGTCCACACGACGCAGACGATGCATACCGACTCGCAACCGCGATCAAAGAATATTAGGTCGGTGTCGCGCGCCGACCCGAACTCGCCACCACGAGCCGCAGATGAGCCGTGGACCGCGGCCAGTGCCCTTGCCAAAGATGTGTTACCAGGAAGACGTGGATCGCCCGATCCCACTCCATGGTTCCGATACCGGCTGGTCGAGCACCATCCCGATCAGCAGCGCCAACGGGTCGTTCGTCAGCAGCTCGTCCGCTTCGGCGATCTGGCTCAGGTGCAGTCCCACGGCACAACAGTAGCGCCGGTCCGTCCGCCCACAGCACGGCACAGCTGAACGGGGTCATGACGCGCCGAAGGCATGGCGGTGCTGGTAGGCCCAGGCCTGGAAGCTGGTCGGGGGGCGGCCCAGGACAGTGGCCAGGTCGTTGGTCAGGATGGCGTTACGGCCGGCACGAACCCAGGCGGAGCCAATGATGATCACCTCGACGGCGGACCTGTCCATCCCCGCGGCGAGCATCTGGTCGGCCGCCTGCTCCAGGCTCATGGGGACGGTGCCGATCCGGCGTCCGGTCACCCGCGATAGGGAGGCGGCCTGTTCGGCGACGGTCAGCAGTTCCGGTCCCGTCAGTGTGTAGATCTTACCGACGTGCGCTGAAGACAGGAGGACCTCCACTGCGGCGGCGGCGACGTCGTAGGGGTTGATCACTCCCTGCCGACCCGGTCCGGTGAGATCGGGCACGGGCTGCCCCTTGTCGATCGCATCGACCCACTGCAGGGTGTTCGACGCAAAGCTGGACGGGCGCAGCACCGTCCACCCCAACCCGCTGTCGCGCACCGCCTGCTCGGCCGTCACATGCCAGGCCCCGACCGTATCCGGTCCGATCTTCTCGCCCGTGCCGATGGCGGACAGTTTCACCACCCTGCGCACGCCGGCCCTTCGTGCCTCGTCGAGCAAGGCCAGATCGTGGCGCGCAGTAGGTACGACCGGTGCGGTTATCAGGAACATTGTCCGCACCGCGGCCATGGCCGGCCGGAGCGACGCGGGTTCGTCGAAATCTGCCCGGACAGTCTCCACGCCCGGACGCACCGGTACATTTCTCGGATCGCGGCTCACAGCTCGGACCTGCAGGCCGCGGGCCGCCAGGATGTCGAGCACCTTGCTGCCGATGGTGCCGGTGGCACCGGTTACCAGGATCACGGGCATCACGATGTCCGGGCAGACGCGACCGCCGCTAGGAAGTTTCGGCAGACCCGTTCCCGCATGCGGCTGCCTACGGTGGGAAGCATGCGCATCGACGAGCGTCGCATTCCGCTATCGGATGCCCTGCGACCGTGGATCTCCGAGATCAGCGTCACGACGATTGCCGTGCACGACGGAGCGCGCACGATCGTCGAGCCGCCGGATCACTCGGCCGCCCTGGCCCTGCGTGTCTTCCCGGGAGAGCACACCGACCTGGTCGTCATGGGACCGCGCACCCGGGCGCTCTATCATCTCGGTGAGCCGGGACCGTTCTGCGTCAGTGCCAGGATTCGACCCGGTCACGCCGCCTCGTTGCTGGGCCGCTCCGTGGCGGGCCTGCGCGATCGCGCCGTGCTGCTGAGCGAGCTGTGGGGCACGCCGGGCGCCCAACTCGCGAGGGAACTCACCGACGTCGGTTCCGATCCTGCCGGAATCGACGAACGGTTGCTGCTCGGACGGGTGGAGCAGGCGTTCACGAGCAGGCTCGCGGGCCTGCCGCCTCGGCAGCAGGCCCGCAGCGACCTGACGCACCGCGCGAGCCAACTACTGACCGGACGCGGCACGACCCACAGCGAACCGGAGCAGGTGTCCGCAACGGCTACTCGGCTCCACGTGAGCGAACGCAGCCTGCGCGAGGTGTTCACTAGCACGGTCGGCCTCGGGCCCAAACAGTTCGCCCGGATCGACCGCCTGCGAGAAGTACTCGCATACGCGGGCGAGGCACCCTGGACGCGCGTGGCGACCGAACTCGGCTACCACGACCAGTCGCATCTGAACGCCGACTTCCGCACCATGATGGGCGTTACCCCCACCGCCTACCTCACCGGTCGGCTACCCACGGCTCTCCGATGCGATACACACCGCCCTGCCCGCTGAGCCTGAGCATCTCGATAAGGCAGGCGAAAACCAGTCGCTCCGAATGGCACGCACCGGCGATGCGACACAGTCAGGTGAGTGCGGATTGCCCCGCCCCGCTCTATCTTTCCGATACTGGCTGGTCCAGCACCATGCCTATGAGTAGCGCCAAAGGGTCACTCGTCAGCAGCTCGTCCGCTTCGTCGATCTGGCTCAGATGCAGTCCCACCCCCTCACCGTAGCGAGGCCGGCCGGGCGGGTCAGCCGCGCCTGCTCGTATCGCGTCGAACAGGCCACGTCGATGGTGAGCGTCCGGTCGAAATCGGCTGGGTCGGGACTCAGGGCGACCCACACGATCAGGGGCCACCCCGGGCTGGCGCCCGGCCGCGCGGGGTGGGACGAGCGAGAGCTGGGTCATGGCTCCCGTCGCCGGCCGATCGTGGCCTCCTAGACAGAGGGGATTGCGTCGACCAGGTTGAACACCGTGCTCGTGTCCCGGCCGCCGAACAACAACGAGATCACAATCGCGGCCATCGCCTCCAGATGATGAGCGTGGCGAAGGTCGCCGACTGACACGGGTTCGCCTCCGACGTGGTCGATGAGCTGACGAGCGACCGCCGCCGCGGCGGGGTGGTTCGTGCAGTACGGCACGGACAGACGACGACCGTCGAAGAGCGGCGGGGCCATCTCCCACACTCGTGCGTGGCACAAGTTGAACGCTTTTACCACCTGCCCGCCGGTCGCATCCTGGATCTCCCTCGCCATGGCTCGGCCCGGGTCGGTGACCAGGGTGAAGTGATCAACCTCGACCGGGTTGTTGCAGTCGATGACCGGCTTGCCATACAGGCCGCCGCCGATCGCCGCCAACGTTGCGGGCATGCCCTGATAGAGGACCGCGATCAACGCCACGTCGGCGAACTCGGCCGTCTCCCGAAATCCGCCGGCGCGGCCGCCCCACTTCTCCGCCAGCGCGCGTGCCTTCTCCGTCGTTCGGCCCGCGACCATGAGCTCGTGACCGGCGGCGGCCCACCGGGTTCCGAGCGCGTCGGCCATCACACCGGCACCGAGAATTCCGATTCGCATAGCGGCGACGCTAGGCAGCCGTGGGGAACCATCCGGTGCCCCACGTCAGGTGGACGAGTCGCCGGCGAGTTCCTCCGCGTGCTCCTCGGCCCACCGGGCGAGCACGGAGACTGGTGCCAGGAGGCTCCGGCCCAAGTCGGTCAGCCGATACTCGACGCCCTTGGGCACCGTAGCCAGGTTTCGCCGCTCGACGATGCCTCGCCGCTCAAGCTTTCGGAGAGTCTGGGTCAGCATCTTCTTGCTGATCCCACCAATCCGATCACGAAGGTCGCTGTAGCGTCGCGGGCCGTCTCCGAGGGCATACACCACCACGACAGACCAGGTGTCGGCGATGACCTCCAGGGTCGAGCGGGCCGGGCAGTCGGCTACGAAGACGTCATAGTCAGCCATCGAACACTCGCCACGGCGCCGTGGCCGTCAGGCCAAGCACACGACGCGGCTGCCGCGCCGGCCACCCTCGCGGGGATCACTCCATGGTTCCGACATCCGCTGGTCCAGCACCATCCCGATCAGCAGAGCCAACGGGTCGTTCGTCAGCAACTCGTCGGCCTCAGCGATCTGGCTCAGGTGCAGTCCCACACCATCACAGTAGCCGGCGTCGCCGGGAGGCTCGGGTGACGGCCAGCCGAGATGTCCGGCGGCGGTCCCGCGGGGCCGCCGGCGGCACGTCGGCGTGCGACCGCGATCCGAGGCTTTACAACTGTTGTTCCGGAATCAGGCCGTTTTCAACAGCCGGTCCAGGTGGAAGTCGAACCAACGGTCTATCGCGGCATCGGGTCGGCAGGCGCCTGAGCGAGCCGAGCTGCCAGGCCGATCAGACACGTGCGCGGGCGGGCCACGCCGGGTGCATGATGACGTCGCACCTGCTGCAGACTTGAATGCATGAGCCCCGCGAGCCGTGGTCGCAAGAACGGGAAGAAGCCCTCCGCGAAGGAGCCAGCGCCGGCGAGGCGCACCTCGCGGCCCGCGCTGTCCGCTGTGCCGGACATCGGTGATCAGTCTCCGCGGCCTCCTGACGACAGCGAGCTGGACCCGCGCGCACTCACCGCCGACATGCTTGAGATCGGCGGGGTACTCCGCGAGAACGACGACCCGCTGATGGCGGAGGTGGCCGGTGCGACGTTCGCCGTGCTTGACGACCTCACCGACGGCTCCATCGGGGTGGCGTTCCTTCAGGAGATCGTGCCGCGGCTGGAGGCAGCGGCGACCGAGGGCGCCCTTGCGGTGCTGCTGGCAGTAGGTTCCGTCGCGTCGGGGCCGGTCGGTGTCGCCGCAGATACCGCCGCCGGCCGGCTCGCCGCGGCCGGGGTCTCCCGGCCGCGGTGGGCGGACGAGTTGACTGCGCCACTGGTGGCCAGCGACTTCCAGCGCCGGTATGACGACGAAGGTGACACCGTCCTTCTGAGCTGCACCGTCGAACGGGCTGGCCGGCCGCACGCGTTCTTGGTAATTGTCGACCCATCGGCCTGTGGTGAGGCCGCAGACCTCCTCGTCCTCCCGGCCGAGGACCTTCCCAAGGTTCTGGAGGAGATCACCGCCGCGGCTCGCAGGGACAAGGTCGGACTACGAACCGAGACGCTGGACGCCGAGGAGTTTCGCTGGCAGGTCGAGAACGCCCTGAGCGCGCGTGCGGTGCACGACGACGAGCTCTCGTTCGAGGACGACGAGGAAGCCGCCCCCTTTCTCCGGTTCGGCGAGGAGGTCGAGATCCCCTTCCATGAGGAGGAGGACGGCGAGGATGGGCCGCCGTACGAGGCCCTGGTGCTCGTGCTGCGGTCGCGCCTCGCGACGCTCCCGACCCCCCGGAAGCCCCCCGCTCCGCATGCGGATGACGACGAGGACGAGGGGATCGACGCGCTCGGTGACTTGGCCGACCTCGTCAGGATGCTGGACGAGCGGGGGGTGAACCCGGCCGAGCTTGCCGCAGGCATGCTGGCGAACCTGACTGGGCGGCCCGGTCTGCCGCCGACGCTCCCGAAGAAGCCGAAGCGGGCCAAGGGGCAGCGCGCCCCGGTCTACCAGGTCAAGGTAGGGCTGCGCGACGCGAAGCCACCGATCTGGCGACGGTTGGAGGTGCCAGCCGACACCAGCCTGGCGCGCCTGCACACGATCCTTCAGACAGCGTTCGGCTGGGACGACAGCCATCTGCACGTCTTCGAAACGCCCTACGGCAGGTTCGGCAGGCCGGACGCGGACCTTGGCCAACGCGCCGAGGCGGCGGTGTCGCTGGAGCAGGTGCTTCCCGACGTCAAAGCAAAGATCAGCTATACCTACGATTTCGGCGACGACTGGGAGCACCAGATCGTCCTCGAGAAGATCCTCGATCCCGACCCGTCCGTCCGGTATCCGCGCTGCACCGGCGGGCGTCGCGCGGCCCCGCCGGACGACTGCGGCGGTATCTGGGGCTACGAGGCGCTCCTGGAGACCCTGGGCAACCCCAGTCATCCCGAGCACGAAGAGCGGCTGGAATGGCTGGGCCTCGACAACCCCGCCGACCTCGACCCCGCCAGGTTCGACGCTGAGGAAGTGACAGCCGCGCTGTCCCGGCTCCTCCGCTGATGGTGGCGCGACGTCGATCCGACAGCCGCCGAGCGGAGCCTGACGAATGACGAACGCCGACGGCCTTGCCGCTCCCAACTACTACGCCATACGATGCATCGCATGGCGAGGTTCGGACGGGACGAGGGCCTGGCCCGCTTCGGCGAGCCGGGAGTACTCGTCCTGCTGTCACTGAGCGACGGCGCCAAACACGGTTACGCGATCACCGCCGATGTGCTGGAACAGACCGGGGTCCGGCTCGGCCCCGGCACCCTGTACGGCTCGCTGACCAAGCTGGTGGAACGCGGCCTGATAGCCGCACTGCCCAGCAACGACCGCCGCCGCCCCTACGAGATCACGCCGGCGGGAAGAGCGGCGTTGGCCGCTCAGTTGGCTACCTGGTCCCGGGTCGTCCAGACCGGGCAGTCACGGCTGGCCCAGGCATGAGGCGCTTCCTTCTCGCCCTGTGCCCCAGGCAGTGGCGGGCGCGCTACGGCGACGAGTTCGCCGCGCTCCTCCGGGACACCCCTCTGACCTTGGCCGCCGTCGTCGACGTCCTGCGCCTCGCCATGAGGCTCCATCTGCGGGCCAGGCCGTGGCTCGCCCAGATCGCCGGAGCGGTACTCGCCACGGCCGCCATGGAAGCCGCTGCCGTACGGGCAGAGCTGACCGACAACATCCTGTGGGCTCCGAGCACGCCGCTGCGGGCGCTGGCCCTGGTAGCGGTCCTGACGCCGACCGCGATGGTGGTCGACTCCGCGGCCATGCGCCGTGCCCGGCTCCGCGGAGACGAGCTGGCGTGACGGGACTGGCCGTAGCCGCCGTGGTCGCAGCGAGCCTGATCACGGTGGGCCTGATCACGGCACGCCGACCCGCGCCACCGCCAGCCGCTGGCTGGGCCGCACAACTACGGCGCGCGGCGGTCTGTCTTCTCCTTCTGGCGGCCGGCGCCGTTCTTGTCGCAAGGGCCGGATACATCCTCGCCACCGAGCATCCCGGCGATCCGGAGACCTATCAACACGCCTGGGGCGGCCCTCATTACATTGGTTTCATCATCGTGCACGTCGGCCCCGCCGTCCTCGTCCTGTTCCTGACCGGCCTGGCGCTGTGCCGCAGGTTGAGGGGACGCCGGCGAGCGGTCAGCCAGCAGCGCGGGTGACAGGAAACCCGGGCCAACCGTTATTCGTTCTTTCCGAAACCCGCATGGTCAAGGACCATGTCGATGAGCAGCGCCAACGGATCGTTGGTCAGCAGTTCGTCTGCTTCGGTGATCTGGCTCAGGTGCAGTCCCACGCCATCACCGTAGCCGACCGTCACGTGGCGCCCGTGGCACCGTCGGCGCGAGCAAGAAGGTGACGCAATGGACATCCGTGCCGACAGTCCGGTCTCGACGCGGATCACGTCCCGACGGAACTGGTGCGAGCGCCCCATAGTTCCGCGATCCGTCCGCCGGGGCGCCTACCTCTCCGGCCGACTGCCCGCGGCGATCCGATGCGGTCCTCACCGTCCTGACCGATGACGACACCACACAGTCAGGCAGGGACGGACTGTCAGATTCCGCTCCATCTTTCCGATACCCGCTGGTCCAGCACCATCCCGATCAGCAACGCCAACGGGTCGTTCGTCAGCAGCTCGTCGGCCTCGGCGATCTGGCTCAGGTGAAGTCCCACGTCACCACGGTAGCGGTCGGCCCGCGGCTGATGGCCTAGCCGCGGCACACCCCGGCAGTAGTCGTCGTGGAACGGCTGTTGCCGTCGTCGCGTGACACCTTGTATGTTATTACGTAATTTCGAAATTACGGATAAATGTTGCGGGGTCTGGGATGACATCGGACGGACTGGAACAGCGGGTCGCCTCGCTGGAGCGGCGGGTCGAGCGGTTGGAGGCGGCAACGGTCACGAGGGCAGAGCGACAAGGCCATGACCGGTCGGCCGAAGGGTCGTCCCTGCAGTTGCTGAGCCGGCTCCGCGAACGCGCTGGCGTCGAGGATCATGACAGGCCACGAACCGGCGTTGGTGGCCCGAGCGGCGCCGTGGCCTACGCGGGGGCTGTCACCGTGGACGACCGCGAGTACCTGTGGGCCAAGGAACACCAGGTTCGCGACATCGTCGGGGCAGACTGGGCCGCCGGGGCAACAACGCTCGAGTGCCTCGGCAGCCCGGCACGGCTGGCGTTGCTCGCCGCGCTGATCGGGGCGCCGCGCAGTCGCGCGCAGCTGCAGGAGGCGCTCGGCGAAACCTCGTCCGGGCACCTGTACCACCACCTGCGAGAGCTGCAGGCCGCTCGGCTACTCGTCCAGCGCCGGCGCGGCGAGTACGAACTGGCCACGCACGCGCTGGTCCCGCTGCTCGCCATCGTCGCAGCCGCAATGGATCTGGGGGCCGACGACCGTCCGGCACCGGCAACGGCCGGGGCGGAGGCAGAGCGATGACATGGACTTATCGCCAGCGGCTGGCGCCGGACGCGCCCGCTCGCGCCGCGTGGCGGGCGTGGACGCGCGGCGACATCGGTGAGGCCGAGCGCCTGGCTCAGCGGACCTCCCCGCTGCAGCGCGCGCACCTGTTGTTCCTGACGAGTTACGTCCAGGGGCGCTACGGGGAAGCGCTCGGGCACCACGCGGTCGTCCACGCCCGGAGCCCTGGACGCACCGCCCTGGACGAGCCGGCGGCACTCGCCTGGCTGCACGTCGGCCAGCCGGACGAAGCCCATGCACACGTACTGCGGCAACGAGGGAAGCAGCCGGTGCCACCGGACCTCCAGCTACGGGTGGACAACCCGCTGCAGGCCGAACTGGACCAGACGACCCAGTTACCCTTTACCGACCACGCGTTGGCGCCGTTCCTGCCAGGGGTCGACGTGACGCTCGACGGCCACCGCCTGTGCGCCCATATCGATACTGGCGGCACGTTCGTCGTCATGGGAACCCAGCGCGCCGAGGCGCTCGGCATCCGGCTCGCCGCGAACGGACGCGATTACCACGGCACCACCAGCACCGACGTCTACGTCGGTGTGGCCAGGGAGCTGACGCTCGGCGGAGCCACCCTGGCCAACGTGCCGGTCGAGGCGATGCCCACGCTGCACGACGGCCAGGACGTCGTACTCATAGGCACCAACATCCTGCAACAATTCCTCGCCACGATCGACTACCCGGGCCAGCGCCTACTTCTGTCGCCACGCCGCGACCCGCAGCAGGCGACCGACCACCTCGCCCAACTCCGCGACCTGAAGGAGGTCGCGCGGTTCCCCTTCTACCTGTGGGGAGATCATTACATGTTCGCGCGGGGCGGCTTCGGCACCCGACAGGACCTCAACTTCTTCATCGACTCGGGACTGGCCTACGTCATCCAGGAGGAGGACTCGCAGCCCCGCCAGGCATGCCTGTACACGACGGCCCGGCACTACCGCTCCTGGGGAATACCCCGGGCCCGCGCCGCTGGCCCGCACTTCGAAGCCGACCAACCGATTTGGCTGGGGCCGCTCCGCCAGGACAAGCAGTTCGTGGCCACGTCGCCCGCGCGTCGCCCGCCCTGGCATTCGTTCGGCGGCGTACGCATCGACGGTCTGCTGTCCCACGCCTTCCTGAGTGCCTACGCCTGGACCCTCGACTTCGACCGGCACGAGTACACGTTCCGGCAGCCGGCACGCCTTCAGGGGCCGTGATTCGACGACACTCGCGCCCGGCATTGGGCGGCTCGGTTCGTGTGTAGCGCCTCCTCGGTCTCGATGGTCACTGAAGGGCGGGTTGATCCACACCTTAGGGGCGGCACGGGCGGTGTGGGGCGGCGACGGATCCGTTCGGGGTGGACGGCGTCAGGGACCGGGGCGTGCCGGGAACCGCGCCATTGCGCGACACGCGCCACCGCGCCGCTCGTGGGCTCGCCCCACCCGCGTGCCCGATCATCGGACAGCGACGGCAGGCACGAGTGGGCATGACCCCACGGAAGATCCGATCCTGATCACGAGATCAGCCGCCGGGCCGACCGGGATTCGTGACGGCCCGGCGGATCCGCGGTCCAAGCTGGTCCGGCAGGCAGAAAGATTGACCAGCCGCCGCGCGATTCGCGCCGCGCGTGGACCCAGACGTCAGCCACGCACAACAGCACCCACGTGAGCCATGATCGCCGGCCCAAGTAGACAAAGGCACCGACGGTGTAATGGTGCAGGAGCAGATAGAACACGAAGACCGCAGGCAAGCCAAGCCGCCGCCGACCGTCAGGCCGCAGCGATCAGATCGCCGTGTAGTCGGTGTAGTCCCGGCAGGCCTCGTAGTCGTCGGCGTCCAGGTAGTGGCACCACGGAAGCTGCGAGTCAGGAAAGCGGAGTCGGCTCGTGCCCTTCCAGCTCGCGACCTCCACATGGATACCAAGATCGCGGACGGCCTCCAGCGCGGGCACGAGGTCCGTGTCGCGGCTGAACAGGACGCCGATGTCGTAGGCGTCCTCGCAGGCGAGACGCACGAAGTCCACGGCGAGTGCGACGTCGATGCCCTTCTCCTGCGCGGGCTCGGCCGGCCATGCCTTCGGGTAGCGGGGCTGCCGGCGGGCAACGACCACACGAGGATCACGGGCCCAGCGGTCGGCCTGCCGGTCGCTGGCCCTCGCCGCCTCCGGCTGGTGATCGGGGCTTGGACGGCTGGCCGCGGTAGACACGGACAGCCGCAAGCTCACCGCCAAGTCGTCGTCCATCGACGATCCGCCGCGCCACACGCACGGGATCGACGTGTCCATGCTGGCCAGGCGTGCCGGCGGGGAGGAACCTGCCGCGTGCCGAGAGGTGGACGTTCTGGTAGTCGATGAAAACAGCGACTCGCGGGGGCATGACCTAGCCGATCTAGAAAAAAGCCCCGCCAGTCCCGGAGGACGGCGGGGAGAAAGTGACTACCACGTCACTGGCGCAGGCTCCGGACCGTCAAACGCAGACACGGTCGCTCACTGTGGTCCTTCACTCCGGTAGCCCCGAGCCGGGAGTGGCACTGCACGGTCAGGCATGCGCAGAATGTCGCATCCCGCTCCATCCTTCCGAAACCCGCTGGTCCAGAACCACGCCAATAAGGAGTGCAAGCGGATCGTTGGTCAGCAGCTCGTCCGCCTCGGCGACCTGGCTCAGATGCAGTCCCACGAGGACACCGTAGCCAACCTCGGGGCAGAGGCCGTCATACCGGTGGTCGGACCGCGATGAAGTCAGCGGCCTGGGCGTCTGCCGACGGGCGACAGCGATCTTCTGCGAACAAGGCCGAACCGGCAGGTCCGGCTCCTCGCCGCCGAGCACCGTCCGGGCACGCCACCGGCCGGATATTGGCCGCCGCCCTAGACCGGCGACGGGTTCAGCCGGGCGAAGCCCTCCTGCCGTTGGTACGGGAAGTACGGGTAGGGAGCGGTGCGGGCGCTGGCCGCGTCCAACCGTGCCATCTGTCCCGCGGTCAGCGACCAGCCGACCGCCCCGAGGTTCTGCCGTAGCTGTGTCTCGTCCCGTGCGCCGATGATGACGGAGGACACCGTGGGCCGCTGGAGCAGCCAGTTGAGGGCGATCTGCGGCACGGCCTGACCGGTCTCCGCAGCAATCTCGTCGAGCGCGTCGACCACGGTGAACAGGTACTCGTCGTCCACCGGCGGGCCGTAGTCCGCGGTGGCGGGTAGCCGGCTGCGCGCGGGCAGTGGCTGGCCGCGACGAATTCGGCCGGTCAGCCGACCCCAACCCAGCGGGCTCCAGACGATCGCGCCGACGCCCTGATCCAGGCCCAGTGGCAGTAGACCCCACTCGTAGTCGCGGCCGACCAGCGAGTAGTAGACCTGGTGCGCCACATAGCGCGGGTATCGGTACTTCTCGGCGATGCCGAGGGACTTCATCAGCTGCCAGCCCGCGAAGTTGGACACGCCTAGATATCGAATCTTGCCGGCCCGCACCAGATCGTCCAGGGTGGCCAGAACTTCCTCGATCGGGGTGCCTGCGTCGAATGCGTGCAGCTGGAAAAGATCGATGTAGTCGGTGTTCAGTCGGCGCAGGGCGGCGTCGCACGCGGCGAGCAGCCGGGCACGGGACGAGCCGGCGTCGTTGGGCCCATCGCCGAGGGGCAGGCTTGCCTTGGTGGACACGAGCACCTGGTCGCGCCTGCCCCTGATGGCCGCGCCGAGCACCTCCTCGGAGGCGCCATCGGAATAGACGTCGGCGGTGTCGAACATGGTCACACCCGCCTCCAGGCAGATGTCCACCAGGCGCCGTGCCTGGTCAGCGTCGGTGTTGCCCCAAGCCCCGAACAGCGGACCACGGCCGCCGAAGGTGCCGGCACCGAAGCTCAGTGCGGGAACCAGCAGCCCGGATGCGCCCAGGCGCCGATACTCCATAGCAACCGCCTAACGATTCTCCAGTTCCGTTAAGATGACTCGACCGTACCACACGGAAAGGCACTAGCGGAACTGGAGACCCGTTACCGTGAATGAGGACCGCGAGCCGGGGACTGTTCGGCCCGGCGGGCGCACCGCACGGGTGCGGGCCAGCGTGCTGCGGGCGGCCGGGGATGTGCTGGCCGAGCGGGGTTTCGCCCACCTGGACCTGGCCGACGTGGCGCGCCGGGCCGGCGTCGGTAAGACCACTGTCTACCGGCGGTGGGGGGCGGTTGCCGGCCTGGTGGCCGACCTGCTGGCCGAGATGGTCGAGGAGTCCGTGCCGCGTGCCGAGACCGGCTCCCTGCTCAACGACCTGAAGGCCAACGCCAACCTGGTACGGCGCACCCTGTGCGACCCCCGCCAGGGCGCGTTGTTCAAAGCGGTGATCGCTGCCGCGACCTATGACGAGCGCACCGCGCAGGCACTGCGCCGCTTCTACGACGCCCGAGTCACCGAGTGGGCGCCGTGTGTGACACAGGCGATCGACCGTGGCGAGGTACCCGCTGGAACCGATCCGTGCGAGGTAATCCGCGCCGTCTCCGCCCCGCTGTACTATCGCCTGCTGACCATCGGGGAACCGCCGGACGAGACCGCGGCCGAGCGCGCCGCCAGGGCGGCCGCAGCCGGCGCCCGCGCCGGGGTGTACGTGCGGTGAGATCGCACGCACCACGGTCGCCGATCCCGGATGCGATCGAAGCGACCCCGACCCCGACCCCCAGCCACGTCCGTCGCCGCCGGGCAGGAGGACGAAGCTGTTGACGCGTCCGGCCCGGCGGCCGTGTCACCCGGCGCCGGGCGCTAGCTCGTTCGAGCGGCGACTGGCAACGCGTTCGTTCTTTCCGAAACCCGCTGGTCCAGCACCATCCCGATCAGCAAGGCCAACGGGTCGCTGGTCAGCAGTTCGTCCGCCTCGGCGATCTGGCTCAAGGGAGCTGTGCCGCTACTCGGGCGGTCACGGCTGGTCATGGGGCGACTCTGGCCGGCTACGAAGACCGACCCGGTACCCGGATGACGGCCATGTCTCGCGCATTGTCCGCCGGCATGGTCGTCACCCGGGGAAACGGCCGTTGACCGCGGGCCGGTTCGCCGCGCGGTCGGCCACGTCGCGCCACGTGACGGCTGCCCGGCGCCGACCTGGTCCGAGACAAGGCGACCCGAGCTGCGTCACTCATGACGGTCAACTCCTCAGTCGGTGTCTGTTGCCGCGTACCTATCGCCGCCAGAAGAAGTGGTGCACGACACCGCTCGGGCTTGGCACGCGTTCCAGGTGGTAGCGGTCGGTCAGCTCGTCCGGGTTGTCCCAGAGACGGAGACCACTGCCGAGTTCATGCGGGCCGACGGCGATGTGCATCTCGTCGATCAGGTCCGCGTCGAGGAACTCGCGGATGGTCGTGACGCCACCGCCGATGCGCACGTCCCGGCCGTCGGCGGCGGCCTTCGCCTGCTTCAGTGCTTCGTGCGGCGTCGCGTCGAGGAAGTGGAAGGTCGTGTCGCTCAGGGTGAACGACGGCCGAACGTGATGCGTGAGCACGAAGACCGGCGTGTGGAAGGGGGGCTCGTCTCCCCACCAGCCCTGCCACTCGTGGCCCGGCCAGGGGCCACGGATCGGACCGAACTTGTTGCGCCCCATGATCTCGGCGCCGACGTTACGGGTGAAGTCACGTACGACGTAGTCGTCGAGCCCTCGGGTGCCGCCGGGATCGGTGCGGTGAACCCAGCTGTCCGTGGCACCGGCCCAGGCGAACAGGTCACCAGGGTCCACCTGGCCGAACGGGCGTTCGAGGCTTTGCTCCTCGCCCGCTCCGATCCCGTCCTGGCTGACGCTGAAGCAGTGGACCCGGACCCGCTGTGTCATGGCCTACCTCCTGAACGTGGGCGGCTCGCCTGTCGCGGCGGCTCACCAGGTGGTCGTCGCCGACACGCCCCGCGCGACAACGACGGCGGAGATTCCTGGCTGCCGTGGTGGAGATTCCTGGCTGCGTAGTGTCGCGGGAGCACTGTCGGCGACGACCACCTGGTGAGCCGCCGCGCGGGTGGCTGCTTCGCCAAGGAGGAGACCGTGAAGTATCTGATCATCATGCAGATCGACCCGGCTGTGCTGGAACAGCTCACCGACGACCAGCAGCGGCAGATCCAGGAGGGACACGGCGCGTTCATCGCCGCCACCAAGGAGCGCGGTGAGTTCATCGCGGCTCAGGCCCTCGCCGACCCCAGCCAGTCGAAGGTCGTTCGCAGCTCCGGGGGCCAGCCCGAGGTGACGGACGGACCATTCGTCGAGAGCAAGGAGTTCATGGGCGGCTTCTATCTCCTCGACGTCGAGGACGAGGCCCGGGCGGTGGAGCTGGCCCGGCAGATACCCGATGCCAACATCCCCGGCCTCGCCCTCGAGCTTCGGCCGGTGATGTTCGCCGACCTCGGAGCGGGATGATCCCAGCTGAACCCCTCGGCGAGGGCCGGTGGCGCGAGCTCGCGCGACAGGCCCTCGCCCGGTTGCTGCGCAGCTATGGCAGCGCCCAGTTCGACCTGTGCGAGGACGCCGTCCAGGATGCGCTCCTGCAGGCGTACCAACAGTGGCCGGCGCGGTTCCCCGACGACCCGCTGGGCTGGCTGATCGCGACCGCCCGCCGCCGGTATGCCGACCGCGCCCGCAGTGATGCCCGGCGCCGACACCGCGAGACCCGCGCCGCGTTGTTGCAGCCCCCGGTGGCGCCGGAGGCCGTCCAGCGGGACGACTCGCTGCTGGTGCTGCAGCTGTGCTGCCACCCCGACCTGCCACGCTCCGGACAGGTCGCACTGACCCTCCGGGCGGTCGCCGGGCTGACCACCGCCCAGATCGCCAACGTCTACCAGGTCCCCGAACGCACCATCGCCCAACGGATCACCCGGGCCAAGCGTCGCCTCTGCGAGCTCGGCCGGCCGCTACCGCCACCCGGGCAGGCAGGCGAGTGCGTCACCGCCGTCCTCGACGTGCTCTACGTGATGTTCGCTGAGGCGCACCACACAACCGCCGGCGCGCCTCCCCGCGACGCGGATCTCGCCGTCGAAGCGATTCACCTGACCCGGCTCCTTCGTCGCAGCGTCCCCGAGTCCACCGAGGTCACCGGGCTTCTCGCGCTGATGCTGCTCACCGAGGCCCGCCACCCGGCCCGGGTGGGGCCGGACGGGCGCCTCACGTCGCTCGACGAGCAGGACCGCGCGTTGTGGGACCGGGATCTGATCGACGAAGGGATCAGGCTCGTCGAACAGGCCACCCCGGGCGCCGAACCCGGCCCTTACCTGCTCCAGGCCTGCATCGCGGCTCTGCACGCCGAAGCCCCCGACATCGCGACAACCGACTGGGACGAGATCCTCGCGCTCTACCGGCTCCTCGAGATCGTGACCGGTCATCGGAACCCCACGATCACCCTCAACCGGATCGTCGCCCAGGCCATGGTCGACGGCATCGACGTCGCCCTCGCCCGGATCGACGCGCTGGAAGCCGACCACCCTGGCCTTCCCCGTCTCAACGCCGTACGCGCCCACCTCCTGGAGCAGGCCGGCAGACCGGACGACGCGGCCAGGGCCTACCGGCGAGCCATCGCCGCCACGGTCAATCTCGCGGAGCAACACCACCTCAGGCACCGCCTACGCCGCCTGTCTGGCGCACACGCGTGACGCATGGACCACCCAGGGACTCCGCAGGTGTCTGTGCGGCCGCGTTGGTGTTCGGGTCCATCCTGCCCAACCTGGATTTCAGCGACGACACATGACCGACGGTCGACACCTCTCTGGCAGCAGGCCAGACCCCGTCGATCGTGCACATGGTGGGCTGCCTCAGCGCCGACCACGGACGGGCACAGGCGAACCGGCTCCGGCATCCCGAGCCGGTGTACGTGCAGTCCGGCAGTCACGCGGAGAAGACCGCCGAACGCAATCCCGCCAAGCAGGTGCGCTACCTCGACTTCAAGCCCGACGTCTCCACCGTCACCAGGTTCGCCCTCGGGCTGTGGCACATGTTCACATCGGCCGGGCCCCGGGCGGGGGGCTTCGGATCTCGTTCCGTTTCCACGACGGCACCCTGCTCGCCACCGTCCAGAACGGACGGCTCACGACGGGACCAGTCGACGGCGACGTGTCCGCATTCCAGAGCCTGCTGGCCTGCCTGAGCTGAGCCGCGGAAAATCACCCGCCCCGCGATGATCAGCCGCGGTATTCCTGTCCATCCTCGCCACCGACATCCTGACGATCACCAATGGTCGGATCAGCTCCGTCTGGTGTTCTTCGACGAGCGGAGCGCGTTGCTCGGCCTCGGGGTGCTCGTCCCGGGGAAACACTGGATCCGGCCAGGTAGCCCGGCCCGCCAGGGCCTCGGTGTCCGTCGGCTGACGTGACCGTGGGGGTCAGCCCGGTCGAGCAGCGGAGTCGGTGTCGGTGTCGGTGGGGGCTCCGCTGACGCGCTGCCGGTAGCGGCGGGTCTTGACCCGGTTGCCGCAGACGGCGGTCGCGCACCAGCGCCCGGTCCGGGGCTTCGAGCCGTCATAGAAGACAACCCGGCAGTCCGGCGCCGCGCACATCTTCACGCGCTGCCAGGTGCCGTCCGCCGTTGCCAGGACCGCGACAGCCGCGAGCCGCGCCAGCGCCCGGGCGACCTCGCTGCCTCCTGCGGGCTCGAGTTCGACGCCACCCGGGCCCACCCGGACCCGCAGCGTGAGGCGATTGGCCACGTCGCCCAGATCGACAGTCTCCGGCGACGGTCGCTCAGTCCGCTGGTTGGCCGCCGCGGCTTCGCGCAGCGTTGCGCGCAGGCGCAGTGCGTCCGCGAACTCGGCCTGACCCGCGGACGTCCCTTCCCTCGCCAGGCCGTGAGCGGTGAGCCAGCGGCTCAGTGCCTCAGGAGCCGTGAACTGCTCGTGTGGATGGTGGGCACCGAAGGTCCGCTCGTCCACGGAGTTGAGGAACGCCCCCAGTACACGCAGCGATGGCGGCGCATCGTAGTGCGCCGACCAGGCGTCCGCGGGGTCCATGTCCTCACCAGTGAACCACCCACCAGCAAGCGACACCATTAAACTGTATAACTAGTGTCACCGTGACAGGGCGGCGATCTGAGGGTCGCCACGTGAAAGGGATCGGGCAGGGCAGATGCAGACTGGAGAGCGGGCCGGACGGACATCGGGCGTGGAGGCCGGACGGGTGACGCCGTTTCGGATCAACACGCCGGACGACACACTGGAGCAGATCCGCCAGCGACTCACCGCATTCGATCCAGTGGCCCTGCCGAGGCGGCCTGGCTGGCGGTGCGGCACCGACCCGACGGCGCTCGAGGAACTCACGCGGTACTGGCTCACCGACTACGACTGGCGCCGCCACGAGCGCGAGCTCAACGCCTTCGAGCAGTTCACCGCCGCCGTCGACGGTGTCGAGGTGCACCTTCTACGCGAGCCCGGTTCCGGAACCGCGCCCCCGACGGTGCTGCTGCTGCACGGATGGCCGACCTCGTTCGCAACGTTCCGCGGTCATCAGCAGGCTCGCGCATCCGGAAACCGCCGGCGGCGATCCGGAGGACGGGCTGACCGTCGTTGTCCCGTCGTTGCCCGGCTACGGCTTCTCCCCGCCCGCCTCGGCCCCGATCGGCGTCCGGTCTGCCGGGCACCTCTTTCACAGGCTGCTGACCGAGGTCCTCGGGGAGGCCAGGTACTACGTCCACGGCGGGGACCAGGGTGCGCCGATCGCCGAGTGGATGGCTTTCGACCACCCGGACCACTGCTCTGGGCTACACACCACTCTCCTCGGCGTCCGCCACGAGGGAGCGCCGCTGGGAAGCGGCCTGACCGGCGTCGAGGATCCAACGGCGGACGAGATCCTGTTCGTTCAGCGGGAACACAACCTGAACACCGGCCCGCTGGGCGCCTACTTCCTCCTGCAGGCGACAGCGCCGCTCACACTGGCACCAGCCCTGGCGGACAGCCCGGCCGGCTTCGCCGCGTGGGTGCTGGAGAAGTTCCACCTGTGGAGCGATCAGAACGGCACCAGCGACGGCCCCGCGCTGACCCTGGACGACATCATTACCGAGATCATGATCTATCTCGTCTCGGACAGTGTCGCCAGTTCGCTGGTGGCCTACGCGGAGTTCCTCTCCGACCCGATCACGCTTCCGCCCGCCGCGTCATCGAGGTGGCCTCCGCGTTCGCGGCCTTCCCCGACCCGCGGGTCGCGACTCCGCCGGCCAGCTTCGTCGCACGTTCACGCAACCTGACGCACTTCACCGAACCGCCCCGCGGTGGGCACTTCCCGAGTCTGGAGGCTCCCGACGTCTTCGCGGCAGACCTCGCCGGGTTCATCCGGGCGACGGAAAGCAGCAGCACATGATCCGCTGACCGCCCCGCCCCGCGAGTTTCAGTGGCCGATGTCCACTCGTCGCGGCACTGCGGCCACGCGTTCCAGCCTGCCACAGGTTCTGCTATCAGATCTTGCTAGCATCTTGTGCATGACGCGGACGATCACGCTTCGGCTTTCGGACGAGGCCTACGAAGCGGTCAAGCGGTATGCCGAGGCCGAGGACACTTCGATGAACGCCTGGGTCGAGGGCGTGCTCGACGCCGAGGACATGCGCCGACGCTGTGCCGCCCACGCCACCTGGGTGCGGGCGAGCCCGACAGTCGCCCGCGCGGCCCTCGCCTTCGGTGAGGCCAACCAGCAGGCACTCAGGACGGCCGGGCTGCCCAACCTGGCGGGCACCGCCGAATGAGATCGCCGCGGCGCGGCGAGATCTGGACCACCCGCACCGGGCCGACCCCCCAGGCGGTGCTGGTCATCAGCTCCACGGTCTACAACGAGATCGTCGATGAGCCGACCGTGCTGGTCGCACTGGTGGTGGAACATGCCACCGACGAGGGATTCTGCGTCAGGCTCGGCGAGGGCCAGTGGGCTGTGATGGGCCTGGTCACGTTTGTGGCCAAGGCCGCTCTGGATGAGTGCCTGCGCCGGGTCGACGTCCAGACGCTCACCAACGCCAACACCATGCTTTTCAAGATCCTGGCCACGCCCGAACGCTGACGTCTCACTCGCTCTTTCCGAAGGATGCGGAGTCCGGCGACCGCGCGTGGACGCTCGCCGTCGCCCGGGGGCCGCGGCCGGGTGGAGGCGGTTGACTCTCCAGTAGGTGGAGACCCGAGGATCGGCTCCATGATGATCGGCCAGCTCGCGGCGAGCACCGGACTGCCGGTACGGACGTTGCGGTTCTACGCCGATGCCGGGGTGTTGCCCGCGCGGGAACGCACGGCGTCGGGCTACCGGCTGTTCGGGCCCGACGCCGTGGCCCGGGCGCGACTCATCCGCACCCTGCGCGAGCTCGGCGTCGGCCTGGACGACATCAAGCGGGTGCTCAGCGCCGAGACATCGCTGGATGAGGTGGCCGCCGAGCACGTACGCGCCCTCGACGCCCAGATCCGCGTGCTGCGGCTGCAGCGCGCGGTGCTGCGCGCCTTCATCGGATCCACCGACCCCGAGGAGCTGCGACGGATGACCGACCTGACGAAGCTGACAGCCGAGCAACGCCGCCGGATCGTCGACGACTATCTCGACGCCGTCTTCGGCGACAACCCCAGCACTGTCGCCGACAGGCTGGCCATGGGCGCGCCCGAGCTCCCCGAGGACCCGACCCCGGAACAGGTCGCGGCCTGGGTGGAGATCGCCGAGCTGCTGCGCGACCCCGACTTCGTCGCCACCAGCCGCCGGATGGCCGAGCGCGCCCGCGCCGAAGGGCCGGAGCCGGATGTGGCGCAGTTCGAGGTCGGCAAGGCTGTCGGCGAACTCGCCGGACCCGCCGCCCGGGCCGGGGTCGACCCCGCTTCCGCTGACGCCCTGGCTGTGATCGAGCGCCTCGACGCCCTCAGCCCGGGCCCCGCGGAGGACCGCGCGCGCAGGGCCGAGCGCATAGAGGCCTTCACCGACCGCCGGGTCGGCCGTTACTGGACCCTCGTCGGCATCATCAACGGCTGGGCTCCCAGCCAGGCGCCCGAGGACATCGTCGACACCTGGGAGTGGTACGCCCGGGCGCTGCGCGCCCACGCCTGACATCCCGCGTTCCCAGCTCCCGCGCCCGAGCGTCCGTCCGAAGCGGGGGTGGCGTGGGCGTCAGAGCTTCGCCCCGCCGGTGGCGTCGATGACCTGGCCGGTGATCCAGCGGGCATCGTCGGAAGCGATGAACGCCACCACGTCGGCGATGTCGGCGGGCTGCCCGATCCGGTCGAGGGCGGAGAACGAGCTCCACAGCGCGACCTGCTCGGGATCGTTCCGCAGCCACATCGCATTGCTGTCCACGTCGACGATGCCGGGCGAAACCGCGTTGACCGTGATCCCACGCGCGCCGAGTCCCTTCGCCAGACTGTGGCTCAGCGTGTTCAGTGCGCCCTTGCTCATCGCGTACGTCAGCATCTCCGGGGCGGCGATCCGGGTGACTCCCGAGGAGATGTTGATGATCCGCCCGCCGGTACGCAGCCGCGGCAGCGCTTCCTGGATGACGAAGAAGGGCGCCCGGACGTTGACCGCGAAGACACGGTCGAACTCCGCCACGTCGGTGCCGACGAGGTCGCTGGAGGACGAGATACCGGCGTTGTTGACCAGTATGTCCACCCCGGGCTCCACGTGGATCTCGGCCAGCCCGGCGTCGAAAGCCGCCCAGAGGGCGCACGCGGCGTCGGGCGCCTCGAGGTCGGCCCTGACGGTGAAGGCCCGGCCGCCCGCCCCGACGATGCGCAGGACCGTCTCCTTCGCCGCGGCCTCGTCCCTGCCGTAGTGCACGGCGACCAGGGCACCGTCGGCCGCCAGGCGTTGCGCGATCGTCCGTCCGATACCCCGGCTGGCCCCCGTGACCAGCGCGGTCCTGCCGTCGAGACGTGCCATCGCGTTCCCCTCTTCCGTCGCAGGTTAGATCTTTAACGATCATTACAGATCTCGGGGTGAACTTTAGCGATCGCTATAGAATGCGTCAATGGCGACGGCAGACTCCCCCCGCCCCGGCAGACGCCGCACGTTCGACCGGGCGCGGGCGCTCGAGCTGGCGATGTTCGAGTTCTGGCAGCGCGGGTTCGACGCCGTCTCCATGGCGGAGCTCACCGCGCGGATGGGCATCGCCGCGCCGAGCCTGTACGCGGCCTTCGGGGACAAACGCGCCCTGTTCCGCGAGGTGGTCGACACGTACACCGGCTCCTACGGCGCCTTCTTCGACCGGGCGCTGGCGGCGGAGGAGACGGTGGGCCGCGGGGTCCACCGCGCGCTGCGGGCCGCGGCGATCGAGTACACCCGGCCCGATCGCCCGCGCGGATGTCTCATCCTGAGCGCCGCGGTGAACTGCGGCACCGCGTCGGCCGACGTCGAGGCGCTGCTGCGGGAGCGTCGGGAGGCAAACACCGCGGCATTGCGCGAGCAGATCGCGGCCGACATCGCCGCCGGGGTGCTGCCCGTCGCGACCCGCGCCGACGCGCTCGCCCGGTACGTGGGCGCCGTGCTACAGGGCATGTCGCAACAGGCACGCGACGGCGCCGACGCGACGGACCTGCTCGCCGTCGTCGACGTGGCGCGGGCCGCGTGGCCGGCGGAGACGGCCACGCCCTGACGCCGAGCTCACCGCCCCCGGTCCGGCCGCCTCAGGCTCGGCGAGGGTCAGTGGGCGGTGATGGGCCTGGCCATGCCCGAACACTGACGTCCCACTCGCTCTTTCCGACAAGTGGACTCAGGGTTCGCGCGGCTCCCGGCTACCGGGAGAGCAGCGCGAGGACTCTTTTCATGGCATCGTCCCGGGCCGCCTGGTCGAAGGCCGGGGTGTCGGGCCAGAAGAAGGCGTGCTGAACCTCCGGATAGACCACGACCTCGTGCCGGACCCCGGCGGTGCGCAGTGCCGAGGAAATCTTTTCGACCTGATCCGAGTCGATCAGAAAATCCTTTTCTCCGATGACGAACAGCAACTCTCCGCTGATTCCCCGGGTCAGCTCCAGCGTGGGTTCCGGCTGACTGAGTGGAATATCGCATCGAGATGTCCCGGCTGGCCCGCTCGGGCCGTGAATGGCATCAGTTGCTCGAATTGTGTGCTCTGTCAGACGCGCTGCTGGGGGATGTGGACGGTGTCTACGACCCGGCCGAGTACAACGACCGCATGCTGCTGGGCCTCAAGGGCACGATCAGCGAGGCTGAACTGCACCTGATCAGGCAGCGGATGTGGAACGGACGGATCTCCAAGGCTCGGCGCGGAGCGCTGGTGGTGCCACTGCCGATCGGGTTCGTGCGCCGCGCGTCCGGCGAGGTGGCCCTGGACCCCGACGAGCAGGTCCGCGCCACGGTCGGTCTGGTCTTCGACCTGTTCGAGCGGCTCGGGACGATCGGCGCGGTGCTGGCTTTCCTGGTCGACAACGGTGTTCTGCTGGGGGTGCGGATACGCGAGGGCCCCGAGCGCGGGGAGCTGGCCTGGCGGCGACCGAGCCGGGTCACGCTGACCAACATGCTCCACAACCCCGCCTACGCTGGCATCTACGCGTATGGCCGCAGCACACTGGACCCCAGGCGGCGGCGCGCGGACCGGCCGTTCACCGGGCGGGTGCGCTGCAACCGCGGGGAATGGCTCGTGTTCCTGCCCGGGGTCTGGCCGTCCTACATCAGTGTCGAGCAGTACGAGCGAAACCTTGAGCGGATGGACGCCAACCGGGCCCGTGCCGACAGCCTCGGTGCGGTGCGCAACAGCCCGGCCCTGCTGGCCGGGCTGATGGTCTGCGGCCGATGCGGCAAAAAGATGACAGTGCGTTATCAGCGCGGGCCGGGCGGCAGGCTGCACCCGACCTACGTCTGCAATCGGGACAAGGTCGACTACGCGGCCGAGGCGTGCCAGCAGCTCGCCGGGCCGTGCGTGGACGCCTGTGTCTGCGCGCTGCTGCTGGCGGCGATGGCCCCGGCCGCACTCGAGGTTTCCCTGGCCGCGGCCGACCAGGTCGCCGCCCAGCGCGCGCAGGTGGACCGGATCTGGCGTCAGCGCCTGGAACGCGCCGAGTTCGCCGCGGACCGGGCCCGGCGCTGCTACCGGCTCGCCGAGCCGGAGAACCGGCTGGTAGTGCGCCAGCTGGAGGCCGACTGGGAAGCCGCCCTGGCCGAACGTAAGCGGCTGGGCGAGGAATACGACCGATTCACCGCCGCCCGCCCGCGCACCCTGACCGCCACCGAACGCGACCAGATCCGCTCTCTGGCCGCCGACATCCCCGGCATCTGGCATGCACCCAGCACCACCGACGCCGACCGCAAGCAGCTGATCCGGCATCTGATCGAACAGGTCCGCGTCACGGTGGTCGGCACCACCGAGCAGGTGGAGGTAGAGATCGTCTGGGCGGGCGGGCATCGCACCCACACGCGCACCGTCCGCCCGGTCGCCTGTCTGACCCAACTCAGCTACTACCCCCAGCTCGCCGCCAGGGCCCGCGAGCTGGTCGAGGCCGGGCACACGACCAGGCAGATCGCCGAACGCCTCAACGCCGAGGGCTTTCGCCCGCCCAAACGCAGCGCGGCCTTCACCCCCAACGCGGTCAACGATCTGCTGCGGGCACTGGGTATCCAGCGCACCCGCGCCCGAGCCCGCCGCGCCCGCCCGGACCTGGGCGAACATGAATGGTGGCTGCGGGACCTGGCCGAGCAGCTGGGCATGCCCGCGATCACCCTCGACGCCTGGGTCCGCCGCGGCTGGGCCACCGGATACCTCCACCCCCGAGCCCGGCTGATGGTCGTGCGTGCCGACGCCACAGAGGTCGAACGCCTGCGCTCCCTGCACCAAGTGCCCCGCGGCCAGCACAACCGGCGCCCCTGGCTGACCAATCAAGCAGCCAGCATCGACAACATCGACAAGGAAGGAACCGACGGCGATGCCGAACAGTCGCAGCTATGACAGCACTGCGGCTTGCTCGTCGAACACACCTTCCGCCTGTTCAAACAGACCCTCGGCTGGACCCGCCCGAAGATCCGCACCCCGCAGGCCGCCGACCGCTGGACCTGGCTAATCATCGCCGCCCACACCCAGCTCCGCCTCGCCCGACCCCTGACCCGCGACCTACGCCGCCCCTGGGAGAAACCCGCGCCAGCCGGCCGGCTCACGCCCGCCCGAGTCCGGCACGGGTTTCGCCACCTCCGCCCGAACACCCCACTACCGGCCCGCGCACCGAAACCCAGCCGACCAGGACCCGGCAGGCCCCGCGGCTCAACCAACCGCCACCGCCCGCCTCATCCCACCATCGGAAAAATCAGAACAGACCCAACGGATGCGGTGGTCGGGAAGCAAGCAGGTTAAACGGCAGGCCTAGCGCGATTCCCGACAGGTACTCCGATCCGGATCCCAGAGTCGCCACTGACTCGGAAGCGGGTACCGGGTCGCCGATCGCGGTCGCGTCACGGCAGTACGCCGCCGGTTGGCTGGCAGGTCCAGCAAGCCGGCGGCGCGCTCGTGTTCGCGGTCAGGGCATCACGGCGCTGGCGGCATCTCGGCGAGGACGTCCGCCGCGGCGGACAGACCGAGACGGGTAGCGCCGGCCTGGACGAAGGCCTGGGCCTGGGCCGTGTGCTGGGGCTGGGGCTGTGGCTGGCGGGCTGGGCGATCCGTCACCATTGCCCTGACGGTGTCGGCCGTCGGCTCACTGCCGCCGCCGCGCGGCTGGCGTGACCGCTGGGCCGTGGCCGACACTGTGTGCGTGCCCCGGGAGGACCCCAAGGCGGCCTACCAGCGTCTGCGCGCAGCGCACCTGAGCGCTGTGCAGGCCGCGATCGAGGACCATGTGGCGCGGCTGGCGTGGCCGCGCCAGCGAATCGCGCGTTACCGCACCGAACGACTCCGGTCGTTGCTGGGGTTCGCGCGCGAACGCTCGCCGTTCCACGCGGCCCGGATGGCCGACATCGACCCGGCCACGGCGACGGTCGACGACCTCGCACGGCTGCCAGCCATGGTCAAGCAGGATATTCAGAATGAATGGGACAGGATCGTCACCACGCCCGATATCGACCGTGCGGGCGCCGAGCGGGTGCTGGCCCGGCAGGGCTGGTTCTCCTACACACCCGCGGGACTCCAGGTATTCAGCTCGGGCGGCTCAAGCGGTGTGCGCGGCGTTTACGTATGGGACTGGGAGCAGTTCGTCACGCTCGCCTGTCTCGCCTGGCGATGGCAGGCGCGTGGCGAGCGCGCTTCCGGCTCGGCCGGCCGCCCGGTGCGACTGGCCGTGGTGGAGGCCGGCGAGCCGCCACACGCCAGCACGCCGTTGTTCGACGTCGCGACCGGGCCGTCGACGCAGACCGTCGTGATCCCGGCGGCGGCGCCGTTCGATCAGGTGCTGCGCGCCCTGGCGGACGCGCGGCCGACCCATCTCGTGGGCTACGCCTCGGTGATCGGCCGCCTCGCCCGGGCCGCGATCATGGGAGAGCTCGATATCCGGCCGGTTCGGGTGAGCACCAACTCCGAGCCGCTCAGCGCACAGGACCGCCACGCGATCGACACCGCCTGGGGCGCCCCCGTCCACAACCTGTGGGGCTCGACCGAGATCGGCGTCCAGGCAGTCGGCTGCGGCCACGGCGACGGCCTTCACATCTGCGAGGACGAGGTGATCCTCGAGCGGGTCGATGCGGCCGGGCGCTCGGTCGCTCCCGATGAGCCGGCGGCACGCACGCTCGCGACCGGGCTCGCGGGGCGCACGTTTCCGTTTGTTCGCTATGACCTCGGTGACGAGATCACGCTGCTGCCCGGCCGCTGCGCATGTGGCAGTTCGATGCCGCGCGTCGCCGACATCGTCGGTCGGCGTGACGACGACTTCCGCTACGGGCGGCGAATGGTCCCGGCGAGCGCATTCCGGTACGTGCTGGGTACCGACCCGCTGATCTCGGAGTATCAGGTGCGTCAGACCGCGGGCGGGGCGGACGTGCTCGTGGTCGGGTCACCCGACGCCGCCGTGGTAGCCGCGGCGCTGGCCTTCTCGCTGCGGCCGTATGGACTTACGAATCCCGACATCAGCGTAAGCGTCGTCGAGCAGATCCCCCGGCACGCCTCGACAGGCAAGCTCAAGCGGTTCATCGCGCTGAGTGGCTAACCGCTTACATCCCGACGTCAAGATCGGTATCAGGGTGAATCCTGCGGATATGCGCACAGCGGCACCGGCATGCCCGGGGTGGCCAACGGGTCGTCGGTCAGCAGCTCGTCCGCTTCGGTGCGTGCGTATCCACCGACTCTCGTTCCCTGCCTGCCCCAGCATCGTGAACGTCCAGCCCGACAGCACGACGGGCCGGATCAGATCGGCGGTCGCGGGTCGTACTGGATGCCGCGCCGAACCTGTCGTGCGCGCTCGACGTCCTGGAGACGCGCCACGAGGTGCAGTGCCATGTCGATGCCCGCGCTGACACCTGCCGAAGTGACCATGTCGCCGTCGTCGACGAAACGGTCGTCGGGACGGGCCGTGAGCGTCGGGTCGAGCTCGCGCAGCAGATCGAGCGATCCCCAGTGGGTCGTCGCCGGTCGCCCCGCCAGCAACCCGGCTCGCGCGTACACCAGCGAGCCGGTACACACGCTGGCCATGAGCGGCACCTGCGCACGTTGCCGGCGCACCCAGTCGAGCTGCCCCTCGTCGTCCAGGTGGGCGCGGGTGCCCTGCCCACCGGGATAGATCAGCACGTCGAGCGGCGGAGACGTCTCGTACGAGTACTCGGGGTGGACGACGAGTCCCTTGGCGGCCCTGACCGGCGTGCCGTCTCGGGAGAGCGCGGTGACCCGCCAGCCGTCGTCAGGAAACCGGCGGGCCCAGAACGAGAGCACTTCCCACGGCCCGACCGCGTCGAGTTCCTCAAAGCCGTCGAACAGCAGAATCCCGATGGTTTTCACACGCCCACCTTCACAGGTCCGGGCCCTGACTCCGACCCCGTTCACCTCGGCTATCGCGGCGGGACCGCTCCAGAGTCCGGCAGAGGCAGCACGAGGGCCGCCCGCGTCAGCCCGGTGGCTGATACCCGCACTGCCCGTGCTGCAGTGGGGGAAACCCCACCGAGAAGGCTCCTTAAACCCCACCACTAAGACACCAGGAGACCGGCGGTCACAAAGCGTCGACGACGCCTAACTTCATGCACCGCAACGTCTAACAACAGTCGACATGCGCAGTTCCGGTGGTCGAACCGTCCGAGGGCTGGCTTCTTGGCCGTGTCCGGAATAATGACCGCCGCACTCATGGTTGCTGGGACCTCCGTGGCCCCGGCACTCGCCGCCGACCGGCACGATTACATCAGTACACCAGACCACGGTGACGAATCCGGACGCGGCGCCGGGTGGCGTGGCGAGCTGGTGTCGTGGGCGCCCCTCGCCACGCTGACTGATCGGGCCGACGTCGATGCCTTTCTTCGCGAGGAGAGTTTCGATGCGGGAACCGACCGGTACGGGGTCAGCACCTATCAACTGGTGTACCGGACGGTCGACCCCGGCGGGGCGCCGACCACGGCGAGTGGCCTGCTGGCCGTCCCCCTGAATGACCGGAAATGGCTACAGCCGGTTTCCTTCGCGCACGGCACGCAGATGTTCAGGGACGACGCGCCCTCCACGTCGTCCGACGGATTTCTCACCGCCCCACCTGTGACCTTCGCGTCCGCCGGTTTCGCCGCGGTGGCCCCCGACTACCTCGGTCTCGGCGAAGGGCCGGGACCGCACCCGTGGATGGATGTCCCGTCAGAGACCACGGCCTCCCTCGACCTGCTGCGGGCCGCCCGTGCCTTCCTGGCCGACAGGGGCAAGCAGCTCCGACGTGACGTGCTGGCCACCGGCTTCTCGCAGGGCGCGTCCGCTGCGCTGGGACTGGGCCGGGCCCTGCAGGGCGGTGCGGACCCATGGTTCCAGCTGGGCGGCCTCGCGCCGATCAGCGGCGCCTACGCCTTCCAGAATGCGGAGATCCCCGCCGCGCTCAACGGGGAGCTGCACCCGAAGTTCACCGTTGCCTACATGACGTACCTGCTTGTCGCGTTCAACCGGCTTCACCACATCTATGATGCGCCGAACGAGATCTTCCAACCCCGCTACGTCGACGTCTCCGAACTGTTCGACGGCACGCACCCAGGAATTGAGGTTCTCAACGACCTGCCCGACACCTTGTCCGAGCTGCTGACACCGCAGGGCTTCGCCATGCTGGCCCATCCCACCGGCGCGTTCGCGACCGCGCTGGCGGAACTCGACAGCGTCTGTTCCGACTGGACTCCGACCGCTCCCACACGGCTGTATCTCAGCCCCGGCGACGAACAGGCCGCCAACGCCAATTCCACGCACTGTCGCGACCGTTTCGCCGCACGAGGAATTCAGGTCCCCATCGTGAACGTGGGCGTCGACCGCGACTACAGCGGCTTCGTCCATGAGGGATCCGGACTGCTCGGCACGGCCGCGGTGGCCCGCTGGTTTCTAACACTGCGCTGGCCTTGGAGCGCAGGGGCCGACGTCGGCAGCGGCCGTCGCGACAGGACCCAGGACCGCCGGGAGGCAAGGTGGTTCAGGCGGCGCCCAGACCATGGGGCGCCGCCAATCGTTACGGTCCGCGGAACAGACCCGCCGAACCGCGCCGGACGGGTGCGGCGCAGGCATAGTCGACACCGGCGGCGGGTGCGGCCTCGACGTCCGCGCAAGGACCTGCCACGCATGGAATCCGAGGGAGAACGGGCACGTGCCGAACACAGACGTAGGGCTACCGGGTCAGGAGACCCTGCTCGCGAGCTGGGAAGCGCTGGCACGGACGTCGTCCGGAGCTCGACTGATCCGGTCGTCAGAAGTAGCCGCCGCCATGTTCCCCGCGTGGGCGCCGCTGAACAACGCGATCGTGTCAACCGGCGACGCCGACCTTCCCACGGCTTCCGTCATCTCCGGGCTACGCGGCATGTACAGGAAGGCTGGCGTCGCCACCTGGGCGTTGTGGATGCCCAGCCGGACGACGGACCTGAACGCGCCCGACCACCCGCGCACGCTCGACGGATTCCAACGCGACACGACGACGCTCGTCATGCGGGCGGATCTCCGGCCCGGGCTGGGCCGGCACGACAGCGTCATGCGGGCCTCGCTCGCCGCCGCCACCCGGGCCGGTGACGAGCCGGTCCCGGTTGCCGAACTGGGCGAGCCGGAGAGCGTCCCGGGCCTGACGGCCTGGGTGCTGGTGCGGGATGACTTCGCTGTCGCCAGCGCCTGGAGCTTCCTACACGGCACCGACTGCGGGATCTACGCTGTCGGCACGGTGCCGGCCTGGCGACGGCGCGGCCTGGCGACCACGTTGCTGCGGCACATACTCGCCGTCGCCGAACAGGATGGCGCGCGGACCGCGACCTTGCAGTCCACGCGCATGGCCCGGAGTCTCTACGAGTCGCTGGGCTTCACCGCCGAGGGCCGCTACGAAGAGTGGATCTCGCAGTAGGCCGTCGAAGGCGGAACCCGCGTGCGCGTCACGGTATCTGCGGCGGCCCTGCTACGGGGGGTCGAGCGCGAGCGCCTGCCGGATGGTGTCGCGCGCGCAGCCGCGAAGCCACCGATGCGGCCCGTCGGCCTCGTGGCGGGGATGCCACGCCTGCGCGATCGTCAGGGTGGGCAGGTCGAATTGCGGCGGGGCGATCGCCGAGAAGCCGCGGTCTGGGCCTCTTCGGGTGTCACCTGGCCGAGCAGGCCGGTGAAGACCGTGAACAGCCGCTGTTCGTCGCGGGTGTGGCCGACGAGCAGTTCGACGTCCCGGCTGGCGCCGGCCGCCGCGGCCTGCCGCGGCCTGCCGCGGCCTGCCGCGGCCTGCCGCGGCAAGATCCTGGCCACGCTCGAACGCTGACATCTCACTCGTTCTTTCCGATATCCGTGGCAAGCGCGGACCGTTCCGTCCCACTCGTCGCCGTGATCACGTCCTGGCAGGCGTCGACGAAGTCGGTGACGATCTGGCGCCGATCGTCGCGGCGCCAGATCAGCGCAAGCTGGCTGCGGGGGGCGTCGATGAGCGGACGGGTGACGACCCCGGCGCGGTGGAGCAGCGGCGCGTTGCCCGCGGCGAGCAGGACGATGCCGATGCCTCCCACCAGGGCCTCGTAGGTCTCTTCCGCGCTGCGCACGACCGCGCCGATCCGTGGTGGCGCCGGGAGCAGGGCGGTGAGCAGCCAGAAGTCCCGCAGGTCGCCGGCGTCCTCCGGCAGCGCGAGGAACGGCTGGTCGGCGAGGTCAGCGAGGCGCAGTTCCGGGTGCGCAGCGAGCGGATGGTCCTCGGGTATCGCCACCAGCAGCGGCTCCTGGGCAATCACCATGGTTGCGAAGTCCCGCGCCGACGACAGTGGCAGCCAGGCGAAGGCGAGGTCACAGGAGCCGTCGGCGAGCCCGGCCGTCGGATCGTCCCACTGGACCTGCCGCAGCTCGAAGTCCGCCGCCGGCTGCCGAGACCGGAACCGCGACCGCAGGGCCGGGAGCAGCCCGCGCCCGGGGCTGGTGCTCATCCCCACCACCAGGCTCGATGCCAGCGCGGCGCGGTGCCGCGCGACCGCACTGTCGGCGTCGTCCCAGGCCGCGAGGACGCGCCGCGCGTAAGGCAGGAGCACCGCCGCGGCGTCGGTCAGCCGGACGACGCGCCGGTCCCGCTCGAACAGGGTGACGCCGAGCTGTCGTTCCAGCTGCCTGACCTGCCTGCTCAGCGCCGGCTGCGAGACGAAGAGCCGCTCGGCGGCGCGGGTGAAGTGCAGCTCCTCGGCGACCGCGACGAAGTACCGGAGCTCCCGGACGTGGATGTCCATAACCAACGGCTATCACAGCGGGTCTTGGACGCACCACGCCCCGGCGCCGCAGGCTTGGGTCATGGACAAGGTATGGATCATCACAGGTGCGAACAGCGGCTTCGGCCTTGCCTTCGCCCGCGCGGCCATCGAGGCCGGCGACGTCGTTGTCGCCGCGGTCCGCCGTCCCGAAACGATGGACGCGCTCGCGGCCCAGTTCCCGGACCGGCTCGACGTCGTCCCGTTCGACGTCACCGCCACGACACGCGCGCAGGCGGTCGTGGACGACATCGTCGCCCGGCACGGCCACGTCGACGTGCTGGTCAACAACGCGGGCCGTACGCATGTCGGCGCCGCCGAGGAAACAACCGAGGACGAGCTGCGTAGCCTGTTCGAGCTGCACTTCTTCGGCGTGGTGGCGCTCACCCGAGCGGTGTTGCCGCAGATGCGCCAGCAGCGCCGGGGCGCGATCGTGCAGCTGAGCAGTATGGGCGGCCAGATGTCGTTCGCCGGGTTCTCGGCCTACAGCGCGACGAAGTTCGCCCTGGAGGGCTGGTCGGAGGGTCTGGCCCACGAGGTCCGCCCGTTCGGCATCGACCTGCTGATCGTCGAGCCGGGGGCGTTCCGCACCGGCCTGTTCGATCCGACGCGCCGGACGTTCAGCACCGACCAGGGCGACTACGCCGACACCGTCGGCGGCACCCGGGCGATGGTCGAGGGTGGCGACGGCGACCAGGCGGGCGACCCGGCGAAGCTGGCCCGGCTGGTCGTCGAGGTGCTGGGCTCCGGCCGGGTCCCGCTGCGGCTGCCGGTCGGCGCCGACGGGGTCGACGCCGTGCTCAGCCATCTCGACGCGGTGCGCGCCGACATCGATGCCTGGGAGAAGGCGGCACGGAACACCGCGTTCGACCCCGCCTCCGACCCCGCGTCCGCGCCGACGCCCTGACAATCAACGGCCGCGCCCGCGTCGAGAAGTGGTTGAGGCGGGCCGGCCGGCGAGGAACCCTGCCGGTCGGCGAGAGTTCGTGGCCCCGAACGGTTGCTCCGCATACCACGCTCCCGTACGCGGTGTGACGACGCACGAATTTCGCTATACGAAGGGTAGCGACCGCCGCAGATCCCGGAAATCGGTTCCGACCAGTAGTCGCGCTGGTCAGCGGCCTAATACTGATTCGCTTTCGGGGCGCGGGCTTGCCGGCCGTCGCAGAACCGCTGGATGGGCTCCTCACCTCGGGATAGTGTGGCGCGGTCGCATCGTACGGGGGTCGTCTGTCAGAAAGACGGCGACTCGGCGCGCGACAAAGGCGATTGATCGACCCTGATCCGTCATCTTCGTCGACAGGAATGGGCGCGCAGGCATGGGCGAGCTACATGTGATGCGGTGGAACCGGTATGGGCACGCTCGGCTTTACGTGAACCTTCCGGACGGGCAGAGCGTGGCCTGGTTCGACCTGCGGACCGATCAGCTCAACATCCTGCTCGACGTAGATCGGGATGCGGTGCTCGCCGCACTCGCCCCCTACCTGGGACAACGGCCGGAGCCCTCGGCCCACCCACCGCCGTCGCACGTCGTGCCGCCGCCGCCGGCGCCCGTATCGCCGCCGGCACCGCTGGCGGGATGGACGCCGGAAGTGCCTGGGCGCACCGGGTCCCAGACCGTGCCGCTGCCGGCCGTGCCCCTACCGGCCGTGCCCCTGCCCGGATCGCCGCCCATGCAGCCGCCGGGCGCCCCCGGGCTGACTGGTGGCGCACCCGCGGACGACCTCGCCGGCAATCCGCCCGGAGCCGCGATCCGGGCGAAGATCGAGGAGCTGACGCCGGGTTTCTGGCGTGCCCTGCTCAACCGTCTGTTCCGCCGGCCGTCGGAGACCGACGGGTGGCGCAAAGGGCTGGTCGGCGAAGAGACGGTGGGCGCGGAACTGGAGCTGCTCGCCGGCCGGGGATGGCGGGTGCTGCATTCGATACCGCTACCCCGAGGCGTCGACATCGACCATCTGCTGATCGGACCGGGCGGCGTGTTCACCTTCAACACGAAATACCACGTCGGCGCCAGGATCTGGGTGGGTGACCAGGCCGTGAAGCTGGGAGGTCAGCCCTATCCGTACGTCCGAAAGGCCCGGGCGGAGGCCAGCCGGGCATCGGCGGCGCTGAGTGGGGCCTGCGGATTCGCCGTGCAGGTCGACGCGGTGCTGGCATTTGTCGCGCCGGCGAAGCTGACCGTGGCGCCCTCCCGTGATGTAGTCCATGCCATCCGAGTCCACGCCATCCGGCACGACCAGATCGCGACCTTCAGTGATCTTTCGGCGGTGTGGCAGCCAGCCCATGTCGAGCAGATCTATGCCGCGGCGCGAGACCGGCGTAACTGGCTGAACGCCTGACGGCAGGCTGGGCAGCCTCCCGCCCCGCCCGCCTTCGATTCCCCTGCGGCACGTGAGTGGGTGCCGCGTAGGGTGATTCCTGGGGCCTCGCCAAGGGAGGGGAAGATCGTCGAGCTTCTCGCCGGTTTCCAGGCCGAGGTCACCGGAGTGACCTTGGTCTTCTTAGGTAAATCGACCCTGCAGCTGGCCATCATTCTTCTCGGCCTCAGCCTGGCGTTCGTCCCGTTCGCCTCCTCGCGGCCTCGGAGCACCCGGCGGCGGCAGCAGCACAAAGCCCGCGTCCGGGTCGCGGCGGTCGCGTCTGCCATGGGTACGACAGGTCTGCCGTCCGCCGATCAGATCGTCGACCACGTCGCCAAACGCAATAAAATCGTTGCTCGCACACAGGTGTTGCTCCTCCCCCCGATTATCGTCATGCTGCTGGGGATTTCCGTATCCCTCTGCGGGATAATCCTGCGCGACCATGCCAGATCACCTGACGGAATACCGCTCAGTACATTAGGCAGCGTGTTCGGCCTCACGGCTGCCTTCCTTATTTTCTTCGGCGCCTCCGAAGGAGTGCGACGATGGATATGGAATCAGAATCCCGAATTCTTCGCGACACATCACCTGCTGCACGCCATCGAGCTGATGTTGAAGTTACGACCCGATGCGTCAGCTGACGGCGGCACCATGGACATCAGTCAGGTTCGCCGGGACATCGTAGCGGAGCTCGGGCAGGCCGCCAGATACGTGCGGAGGCTGATCGGACGGCGCCGCCCCTTCGTCGGCCCTGAGGAGCTGGACAATGCCCGCGAAAGGGCTGCGCAGCTGGCACGGGCGATCAGCAGTCAGCAGGAGACAGTCATCTATGGCTCGCTCGCGGAGATCTTCCCGCTGGTCCCGGCGGTCTCGCGGAGTCTGGCAGCGCTTGTCGAGCAGCGCTTCGGGGACCTTCCCCTCAGCGGTGGAGTCAGGCTGCCCGCGGATGCCGACGAACGCACGCGCGGAGCGCACGGGGGAACCGATGACAACCGGACCGACGGTTCCGGTGAGCTACCACACCAGTCATCCTCCGGCCGCTTTCGCCCCGAAGATGTGGACACGTTTCGGCGGGAGATCGCACAGGTCTACACCACCACCGCCAGCGCGGAGCCGATGCTCACCCGGGCTGGATACCCCCGCGAACGACGACCGAACATCGACTACCATCACCCCGAGGCCGCCTGGGAGGAGATCTTCCGCGACCTCGGAAACGGAATCATCGAGGATCCGTTCAGGACGCTGCTCGCCAGCGCCCTCGAATCCTACCCAGCCAATCCGATCTTCACGGAGCTGGCCCACCGCTACGACGTACCAGTGCCGCCATCTCGGCGGCAGGAGATTCCGCAGCGGGCACGACGGGCGAAGCAGCGGATCAAGCGACTGCGTTTCTAGGGTTAGCGGGCGGCCTGTTACGGGGGATCGAGCGCGAGCGCGTGCCGGATGGTGTCGCGCACGTGGCCGCGAAGCCAGCGATGCGGCGCGTCGGCCTCATTGCGGGGATGCCACGCCTGCGCGATCGTCAGGGTGGGCAGGTCGAGGCCGATATCGAGAGCCACCAGGCCGAGGCTGGTGAGCAGACCGCGGCCGAGCCGGGCGGGCACCAGGCCGACCAGGTCGCTGCCGGCGACGAGCAGCAGCGCGGCGGAGTGGGACGGAACTGAGACCGCGACCGTCCGGCGCAGACCGCGCGCGGCGAGGGCCTCGTCCAGCGGGCCCGCGAAGCGTCCCCGGCGGGACGCCGTGACGTGCCGGGCGGCGGCGAGGCGTTCCGGCGTCAGGCGACCCCGGGCCAGCGGATGCCCGGAACGGACGACGGCGAGAGCCTGCTCCTCGGCCAGGACCTCGATGTGGATTTCCGGTGGGGTCGAATCGATCTCACCGATCTCCAGGTCGGCGGTCCCGTCGCGGAGGGGGTCGTCGGTCGCGGACGGCTCGGGGAGGAACCGCACCCGCGCACCCGGGGCGTCCCGAGTCAGCCGGTCGAGCAGATCGACGCCGATCGCGGTGGTCAGCGCGTCGCTGGCCAGGATGGTGAACGTCCTGGTCAGGGTGGCCAGGTCGGGTTCCCGAACCGGGGCGAACACGGCGTGGGCCCGTTCGACCAGGGCATGCACCTCGGCCTGGACGGCCAGCGCCCGCGGGGTGGGCACCATCCGATGGCCGGCGCGCACGAGGACCGGGTCGTCCATCGCCCGCCGTATGCGCCCCAGCGCACGGCTGACCGCGGACTCGGTCAGCAGCAGCCGCCGCGCGGCGCCGCTGACGCTCCGCTCCTCCAGCAGGGCATCGAGAGCCACCAGGAGGTTGAGGTCCAGCGAGAACGTCGATTGCATGGCATGCATCTTGCCATTGAGTAAGTTTCATTTGAGTGCTGATCGTCTGCTGCCTACGCTCGCCTCGTGACCGACGACTCCCCGACCGACTCCCCGGCCCATCCCCGGCGGGGGCCACTCGCGCTGCTGGACCGGGTGCTGCTGCGCGCACGGGTCGACAGCGTCGACCCGCTGGCCCGGCGCACCCGCCGGATCGTGCTGGCCGGCCCCGCGCTCGCCGGCCTCACCTGGACACCGGGCCAGAACGTGACCCTGTTCCCCCGGGACCCGACCCGGCTGGACAGCTGGCGGCAGGGGCCCCGTGACATCAAGCGCAGCTACTCGGTCTGGGAGTACCACCCGGCCGGACGGCTGGCGTTGGCCGTGTACGACCACGGCGGCGACTCCCCCGGCGCGGCGTGGGCCCGCGGCGTCGCGCCGGGAGACGAAGCGATCATCACGAAGCCGGACGGACGCCTCGTCGCGCGGGCCGACGCGAGCTTCCACCTGTTCGTCGGTGACGACACCGCGGCGGTTCCCTTCGGCGCGATCCTGCGCGGCCTGCCCGCTTCCGCCCAGGTCCGCGGTGTGTTCGAGTGCGACGACCCGGCGGACGCACTGCCCTTGCCCCGGGCCGGGGACCTCGCCTGGAGCTACCGCCACGGTGCCCCGGCCGCCGGCTCCCCGCTGCTGCCGGCGGCGCTCGCCGACCTCGACCTGCCCGATCCGCGGGACCCCGCCACCAGCACCAGCACCAGCATCGACATCGGGTCCGGGTCCGGGTCCGATGGCCGCACGGGCCGGCCCGTCGCCTACGTCGCCGGGGAGGCCCGGACCTGCCAGGCCGTCCGCCGCCACCTGGTGAGTGAGCGGGGCTGGGAGCGCCGCCAGGTTATCGTCCAGCCGTTCTGGACCCCGGGCAAACGCGGCATGGACTGACCCGGCCACTCACGATCCGGCGTCCACGGCCGAGGGTGTCGCCAGCGGTGACCTTGACGAGCATCGACCAGTTCGGCAGGTCGATACGACGGCCCTCGTCGCGACCGCGCGCGAAGCCTTGAACCGGTTGTGGCCCGGCTGAAGGCGATTCGTCTGGCGTATGGGCGTTGGGCGTATGGGCGTTGAATGTCACGGCGCCGTCACCTCAGGAGACGGCTGGCCGTGGCCGTGGCCGTCGCGATCAGAAGCCGAGGTCGGTGCCATCTGTGGATCCCGCGCTCCGGCCAGCCCGCAGATCATCATTGAGAGCAGTCGTTCCGCCCGGCCCGACGGGTCGGACGACTGCTCGCTCGCCCACGCGATCGCGGCGACGAACGCGAGCAGGTCGTCGATGGTGATGTCGCCGCGCACGGCCCCGGTCCGCGCCGCACGTTCGAGCAGCCCGGCGCCGGCGGCACGCATGGCCGCGCACGAGCCGTGCAACGCCGAGCTCTCATCCTCGAGGGCCGCCAGGATCGAGGCGGGCAGGCCCTGGTAGACGGCGGAGCCGGTGGCGACCTCCCCCAGCCACGTGAGCAGCGCGTCACGGGGACGCGGCGCGGCGAGCAGGCTCTCGGCCCGCGCGCGCAGCCCGTCGAAGCCCCGGCCCAGCAACGCCTCCAGCAACGCCTCTCGGGTCGGGAAGTGGCGGTAGAGCGTGCCGATGCCGACACCGGCGCGGCGCGCGATGTCCCGTAGCGAGGCGTCGATGCCGTGCTCGGCGAACACGTCCCGGGCGACATCAAGGATCAGTTCGTAGTTACGGCGAGCGTCCGCGCGCGGCGACTCGGCCAACCGGCTCCTCCATCATTGACATCCGGAGCACCGCTCCGTATGTTTCGGAGCACCGCTCCGGAAGATGACCCGAACCTAACAGAAGGGGCTCCGCATGCCGACGCCCGATCGGACCATCCTCGTCACCGGGGCCACCGGCCAGCAGGGCGGGGCCACCGCGCGACGTCTCCTGGCCGACGGGTGGCGGGTAAGGGCGCTGGTCCGCGACCCCGCCGGGCCGGCGGCGCGGCGGCTCGCCCTCGACGGCGCCGAACTGGTGACCGGTGACCTGGACGACCGGGACACGCTGGCCGCCGCCACCGAGGGCGTGTACGGGGTGTTCAGTGTTCAGCCGGCAAGCCACGCCCCCCATTTCGTCGAGGGGGAGGAAAGGTACGGCGTCAACGTCGCCGACGCGGCCAGGAACGCCGGGGTCCGGCATCTCGTCTACACCTCCGCGGCCGGTACCGATCGAAACCCGGACGGCCCCGCGGCCTCGAAGGCGCGGATCGAGCGCCACATCCGGGAGCTCGGCCTTCCCGCCACCGTGCTGCGTCCCGTCATGTTCGCGGAGAACCACACCGACCCGGTCTTCGGCGTCACCGGCCAGGCCTCGCTGGTCCGGATGATCCCGGCGGGGGTGACGGTTCAGCTCATCGCCGTCACCGACATCGGAGCGTTCGCCGCCCTCGCCTTCGCGGATCCGGCCCGCTATGTGGGTGCGGCGCTGGAGCTGGCTGGCGACGAGTTGACCCGCGAACACCTGATCACCGCGATCAGCCGCGCGACCGGGCACGACCTTCAGCTGGATCCGCTCCCCCGGGAGACTCTCGTCCAGCTCGGGGTCGACGTCGACGGCCTCGAGCGGGAGAAGTCCTTCAACGGCTGGCAGGCCGACATTCCCGCACTGCGGCGACTGCACCCGGGGCTGATGGACTTCGAGACGTGGCTGGCGAGGGAAGGCGCGGCCAGATTCGCCGCGCTGTTCGCCGAACCGGCGAGCCGCTGACACCCCCGGTTCCCGGGGCGTACCCGCATCCGCCACTCCGGTTTCAGTCAGCGCCGGTACGCCCCTGGAGCTCCGCCGATCCGTCCTGCGCGTCCTGTAGTTCCTCGCCATGCTCGGTGATCCAGTTTCCGAGCGCTTCCATCGGACCGTCCACCAGGCTCTGCCCGAGTGGAGTCAGCGCGTATTCGACCCGCGGCGGGGCCTGCGCGAACGCACGGCGGGCCACCAGACCGTAGGCGCCGAGCCGGCGTAGCGATTCGGTGAGGACCTTGTCGCTCATACCGCCGATCGCGACGCGCAGCTCGCGGCGCCGGCACGGCCCCGCGCGAAGAGCCACCAGCACGACCGGGTCCCAGATGTGGATGAACAGGTCGGTCACCGCCCGGATACGGCAGTCTGCCACCAGGTCCTCGCAGTGACGTCCCTGATCGCTCATCCCGGCCATCGTCGCAGGTCTCGCGTGCACCGATTGGTGCGTAACGGCCGCCTTACGGTCTCGGTCCGAGGCGATCGCGTCGAACGCGGTCGACGCGATCGACGCGCACAAGCACGCACGAGGAGGAACCATGCGGATCGGGATTCTGGGCACCGGGGCGCTGGCCGAGGGGTTGGGGCGGGCCTGGGTCCAGGCCGGGCACGAGGTGGTGATCGGCGGTCGATCGCGCGCCAAGGCGGATGCGCTCGCGGAACGCCTGGGCGCGACGGCGCGGGCGGCCGCACCACGCGCGGCTGTCGCCGAGCGCGACGCGGTACTGCTGGCCGTGCTGTGGACCGGTGTCGAGGATGTCCTGCGCAGCGCGGGCGCGAACGAGGGAACGCTGGCGGGGGTTCCGTTGATCGACCCGACGAACGCGGTCGAGCACGGCGTCGGCGTCCTGCTCACCGAGCAGGGCGACTCGGCCGCGGCCCGGATCGCCGCGGCGGCTCCTGGAGCGCACGTCGTGAAGGCGTTCCACCTTTATCCCGCGGCCCAGTGGGCACGACCGCCGGCCGGCGGCGCCGGTGCGGACACATCAGCGCCCACAGTGGCGATCTGCGGCGACGACGAGGCGGCGCTGCGGGTCGTGAGCGATCTCGTCCGGGACGTCGGCGGCGTACCGGCCACGCTGGGAGCGCTGGTCCGCGCACGTCAGCTCGAGGAGGTCGCGGGCTTCGTCATCGGGCTGGCGTTCGCGGGCTTTGATCCGGCTTCGGCCATCCCCCGTGTACCGACGGGAACAGTGTCCGCCTAGCCGAAGACGGAAACGGTCAGCCGGCCGAGCCGCCGGCGATCGTGTAGCTCCACAGCTCGCTGTGCACGCCAACCGGCCTGGGCGCCTCGCCGCCGGCGCGTTCCGCCTCCGAGCGGTGCCCGTGGGCGAAGGCCGGCGAGCTGACCCACGCCTGGAACGACTCCTCGTCGCGCCAGCGGGTCACCACCAGCCACGTGGTGCGGTCGTCGGTCGGCTTGAGCAGCTCGAAACCCTCGAAGCCGTCCCGGTCGTCGACCGCGCCGGCCCGCGCGGCGAAACGATGGGCCAGCTCGTCGCCGCTGTCCGGATCGACGGAGATGGCGTTGATCTTGATGACGGTCACGGTGCCCCGGCTTCCCCACTCGGTGGTCACAACTCGGTGGTCGCACGTTTCGCCGATGTTATCGGCCGCCCAGGTTCAGGAAAAACGCGCGGATGTCGGCGGCGAGCAGCTCGGGCGCCTCAAGCCCCGCGAAGTGGCCGCCGCGGTCGGCCTCCGTCCACCGGGCGATCGGCAGCCGCCGCTCGGCGTACGACCGGACCGGGCGGGTGATGTCCTCGGGCAGGACGAGGACGCCCACCGGCTGGACGGTGCGCCACGACCGCGGGCCGCCGGTCTCCCGGTGCAGACGGGGCGCCGTCCCGGCGGTGCCGGTCAACCAGAACAGCGTCACGTTCGTGAGCACCCGGTCGGGACTGATCGGGAAGTCCCGGGCCGCCCACATCGTCATCGGGTCGAGCAGCCAGGCGAGCAGCCCGACCGGCGAGTCGTTGAGGGCGTACGCCGGGGTCTGCGGCCGGGTGCCGTTGACCAGCCGAACCGCCGGCTGGTCGCGCAGGTAGGCCTCGGTCTGGGCGAGCCGCTCCTGGTCCCCCGGTGTCAGCCGGGTGCGGTCCGGGTCGCCCGGCAGCCGCGGTGTCGGAAGATAGTTGAGGTGTATTCCGACGACGTGGTCGGCGTCGTGCTGTGACAGGGCCCGGGACACCGACGCCCCCCAGTCACCGCCCTGCGCGCCGTAACGGTGGTATCCCAGGCCGCGCATCAGCTCCGCCCAGGCACGTGCCACCCGATCGACGTCCCAGCCGCGCTCGCGCGTCGGGCCGGAGAAGCCCCACCCCGGAATCGACGGGACGACCAGGTGGAAGTCCGCCGAGAGCGGCCCGATCACGTCGAGGAACTCCACGACCGACCCCGGCCAGCCGTGGGTCAGCACCAACGGGAGCGCGTCCGGCCGGGGGCTGCGCAGGTGGAGGAAGTGGATCCGCTGGCCGTCGATCTCGGTGACGAACTGTGGATGACTGTTCAGCTCGGCCTCCGCGGCCCGCCAGTCGTAACGGTGGCGCCAGTGGTCGGCCAGTTCCCTGACCCTGGCCAGCGGCACGCCGAACTCGTCGCCGACACCCGGCAGTTCGTCGGGCCAGCGGGTGCGGTCGAGGCGTGCGTGCAGGTCGTCGAGGTCGGCCTGCGGTATGGCGACGCGGAAGGGTTCAATCTTCATCGTTAGTCTCCCTAACGTTAGTAACACTAACGTTAGGTCGTTGGTGTCACTAACGCAAGCCCCTAGGATGCGGTCCATGCCGGAACGCGACCGCCACGGGCCGACCAACCCGTCCGCCGTCCCCGCGCGCCTGCGGTCACTGGCCAGCCGGCTCCTCGGCCGCGGCACGGTGCACGCGGAACGGATCTCGAACGCCCGTCTCGCCACGGCGGGGGCGACGCGGTGGCAGTACGCGACGCTGGTCACGCTCCGCGACAGCGGCCCGGCAAGTCAGGCCGCGCTCAGCGAGCGCACCGGCATCCACCGCAGTGACATGGTGGCCGTGCTGAGCGGCCTGGCCGAGACGGCGTACGTGCAACGCGCCCCCGACCCCGCCGACCGACGCCGCAACATCGTCACGCTGACCCCGGCCGGACGGTCCTGGCTGCACACTCTGGACCAGCTCGTCGACGAGACCCAGGACGAACTGCTCGCCCCGCTCGCCCCGGCCGAACGCGCGGAGCTGGTCCGCCTCCTGCAGCGCATAGACGATCACCACTCGGCACATTGAACACACCGCGCGCCCAGGTCACCGGACGCGACCTCGAGGTGGATCCGCTTCCCCGCCAGGCTCTCAGTTTGGCAGTACCGCGGGCTCCGGCCGGCGAGCGAGAAATCCTCCGCCGGAGGGTACGACCGGCGGCGGGGCGGCGGCATCTCCGGACGACGGCACCAGGAACCGGCGGAAGGTGGCCGGGATGTCGCGCTCCAGCTCCGCCTCGGGCGCGCCCTGCTCCTGGAAGTAGACGACGTAGTAGCCCTCGCCGAAGGTCTCGCGCATGAGCTCCACCGGTGGACGGGTGGTGCGCTCGAGGTACGGCACACTGAGGCCGACCACACCACGGACGAGATCCGGGCGCAGCAGCGCGGTATGCCAGGCGACGACCGCACCCCAATCCTGGCCGACGACGGCGGCGGGCCCGTCGCCGAGGCTGGTGACGAGGCCGACCACGTCCCCGACCAGGTGCAGGATCGTGTACGCCGAGACATCGGCCGGACCACCCGTACGCCCGTAGCCGCGTTGGTCCGGGGCGACGGCGTGGAAGCCCGCGTCGGCGAGCGCGGTGAGCTGGTGCCGCCACGAGTACGACGACTCGGGAAAGCCGTGTAAAAGAATGACCAGCGGCCCGGAACCGGCCTCGGCGATGTGCATGCGCAGGTGGCCCACGGTGATTGAGCGGCGCGTGATGTCAGCCATGACAGCATTATTCGCAGATTGATCAATAATGCCACAGGCGGCCACTGGTATGGCAGGCCGCGAGCGGGCAGGCTCGAACAGGACGACCACAAACGGCGCGGACGACCAGCCCAGACAGCCTGGGCCGCTGAACGGACGGGATAGGTTGGACGGGTTGGACGGCCGCCGGCACGGCGCCCGACGCCGGTGCGCAAGAGAGGAAATCGACCCGTGAGCATTCTGCCGCAGGAACTGAGGGACCTCATCGAGTCCGGCCCGATGGCCCACCTGACCACCATCAACGCCGACGGCAGCCCGCAGGTGACGGTCATCTGGATCGGCCTGGACGGCGACGCGATCGTCACCGGGCACATGTCGAAACAGGTGAAGCTACGCAACATCGAGCGTGACCCGCGGGTCGTGTTGTCCTTCGACGCCCCGCGGGTGCCGGGCGCCTTCCTGAACCAGTACGCCGTGGTGCGGGCACGGGCGACGGTCACGCCGAGCGATGACACCTGGGACCTGCTCAACCGCCTGGCGAAGGTCTACATCTCGCCGGACGCCGAGTTCCCGGCGCCGCGGGGCCCGGGATTCATCGTGCGCTACGCCGTGGAGCGCGTCAGTGGTGTCGGCCCATGGGTACCGGCGGCCGGCTCGGCCACCCACTGATCAGCCATCCGAACGCCGCGCTGACGACCGTCGCGTCGTCGCGACCGCGCATTTTACGAGAGCAGGAGGTCGGCCCGTGTCTCGTGTACGAGTCCACAACTTCTCCGTCTCTCTCGACGGTTATGGCACCGGCGAGGGGCAGAGCCTCGAAAGGCCGTTCGGTCACGCCGAGGGGCGGTTGCACGACTGGTTCTTCCACACCAGGTCGTTCCGCGCGATGCACGGCGAGGACGGCGGAGACACCGGGGTGGACGACGCGCTTGCCGGAGCATGGGAGCCGGGCATCGGCGCCGAGATCATGGGGCGGAACAAGTTCGGGCCGCAGCGCGGCCCCTGGGAGGACCACGAATGGACGGGGTGGTGGGGCGAGGATCCCCCGTTCCACACGCCGGTCTTCGTCCTGACCCACCACCCCCGCCCGCCGTTGGTGATGAAAGGGGGCACGACGTTCCACTTCATCGACGCCACCCCGCAGGAGGCGCTCCGCCAGGCACGGGAGGCCGCCGGCGGCCTCGACGTCCGGATCGGTGGCGGGCCGACCATGGTCCGCGACTTCCTGGCAGTGGATCTGATCGACCACCTGCACGTGGCCGTCGTCCCGATCCTCCTCGGCCGCGGGGTGCGGCTGTGGGAGGGCCTCGAGGAGATGGAGAAGCGCTTCACCGTCGAATCCACGACGACCCCCAGCGGCATCACCCACGTGACCTTTACCCGACCCGCCGATCAATGATGAAACGCGGCCCAGGGTAATTGACTTATCTTGCGCGAGCCGGCGTCCCGGGAGACTGGCTCTCGAAGATCAGGCAAGGCGTACGGATTCTGGCTGGCCGGGCCTCGGCCGGGTTCGGGAGACCGCGAAGAGCGTCCAGCGCGGGTTCGACGATCGTGGACCATTTCGACGCGGGGACGTCCCAGAAGGTCGACCATGTCCGGAGCTCGATCTGCCGGGCGGCTTCCAGCGGGGTCGAGGGACGTCCCGCGCCGGTGAGGGTGAGGTCGGCGACCAGGCGCAGGCCGGCCTGCTCTGCGAGCCGGGTGACGGTGTCGGGCGCGTCGCGACGGGACGCGCCGTCGGCAAGCGTGGCCTGCATTGCTTGGATGATCTCGGAGATGTCCGATCCGTCGGGCGCCCCGGCCCCGACGAAACCGAACCGGCCGCCCGGGCGCAGCACCCGGACGACCTCGGCCAGCACTGCGGGCTGATCGCCGACGAGGTGCAGCACGTGCACCGCGGCGCAGGCGTCCACGGTGCCTGAGCGGAGTGGGATCGCTGTCGCGTCAGCGCGCAGGATCCGGCCGGACAGCCGTCCCGCGGCGCGGGCGAGCATCCGCTCGGAGAGATCCACTCCGGCCACGGACCAGCCGAGTTCGACGAAGGCGGCGGAGACCAGACCGGTACCGACGCCGATCTCCAGCAGCCGCGCGCGTTCCGGGGGCGTCTCGCCGAGCAGGTGCGGAGCGAGCGCGGCGGCGACGGTCCGGCCACGTTCCGCCCCGCCCCGCGTCTCGTCGTAGCGGTCCGCCATACGGTCAAAGTTCACGGACTCCGGCACAGTCCAAGGCTAATCCCGCACCACGACACCCCGCCGTCGCAGGCCGCCGCCCAGCGCGGACGCGCCGAGGTGAGCGGCGAAAAATGCGTGGCGGGCGGCTGCCGGTCGCGGGCAGACTCGTTCACCGGAGGTGGTCGCGGCCCATGACGTCCGGATTCACGGCCGAGTCGTCCCGTCCCATGCTTACCGGCGAGGAGATCGAGAGGTTCGTCGCGGACGGATTCGTGCGGGTGGCTGGGGCGTTCAGCCGCGCGGTCGCCGACGCGGGCCGGGCGATTCTCTGGGAGACGATCGACGCCGATCCCGCGGACAGCGCGACCTGGACGCACCCTGTCGTCCGCGTGGGCGGGCGCGCCGACGAGCCGTTCCGCGCCGCCGCGTCCTCGCCGCGGCTGAGTGCCGCGTTCGACCAGCTCGTAGGCCCCGGGCGCTGGCTGCCCCGGGTCGGGCTGGGCACTTTCCCGATTCGTTTCCCGCACCCCGACGACCCGGGCGACACAGGCTGGCACATGGATGGCAGCTACGCCGCGGACGACCCGGCGCAGGCCGCGGCGACAGCGCCCTGGCCGTGGCTCAATGTGGCCTCACGCGGCCGTGCCCTGCTGATGCTCTTCCTGTTCTCCGACGTCGGCCCGGCCGATGCCCCGACCAGGATCAAGGTCGGTTCGCATCTGGACGTCCCGCGGTTCCTCGAGCCGCTCGGTGGGCGCGGGACGGACGTCCTGAGCCTGTGCCGGACGATGGACGCGGCCGGCCGGCTCGACGCCGCGGACCGTCCGACCGCGCTGGCCACCGGGCAGGCCGGGGACGTCTACCTCTGCCACCCGTTCCTGATCCACGCCGCGCAGGTGCACCGGGGGTCGACTCCCCGGTTCCTCGCCCAGCCGCCGCTCGAGCCCGACGGCCCGCCGCTCCTCGGCGACACGGATCTCCCCCGCTCTCCGGTGGAGCAGGCGATCCACCGCGGGCTGGGAGGCGACGACCCGGCGGCCTCCGGCTGAGCCGGCCGAGGCGGTTGCGGCGGTTGCGGGCCGGCTCTGACAGCCTGCGCTCAGGAGGCTTTGACCTGGCGGCGGAGCCTGTTCCGCGGGCGCGGGCTCACCGTTCCCGGCGGCGGCGCCGACGGAGCGACGAAGGCGGACGGGACGGGGAGCGGCACCGGCGGCGGCGGTGCGCAGTAGCCGTACTCGACCTGGCGCCGCCAGACGGTGAGTCGGCACTGCTCGCCGCTCACCGTCCAGGTGCGGCGCTCGGCGCGGTCCTCCACCTGTACGGGGCCGGTATTCGCGGGTTCGGCTGATCGTAGGTGCGCCCAGGAATGCGCGTCCTCCCACTCCGCGAACGTGCCCACGAGCTCACCGTCGCCGTCGAACACAAGAAATCGCCGGGTCATCGTCGTCCCGCCTCTCTTCTCACCGGCCGGCCGGGTCTTTTCGGCGGTCGGGTTGTCTCGCCGGTCGGAAGGTCTCGCCGGTCGGTGGGTCTCGCCAGCTGGTGGGTCTCGCCGCGCTTCACCGGACCCGGCGGATACCCGCCGGCGACAGGAAGGACAGCGGCGCGACCAGGTAGTCGACATAATGGTTCTCGACCGCGTACGCATCGGCGTCGGACGCGGAGTCGAAGGCGAGGACGATCCGGCGCGCCCGACGCGGACCGGCCGCGAAGAGGATCACGCCGAACATCGAGGAGGAGTCGGGGTCGTCAGCCTCCCCCAACCGCATCGTGGCCGGCCGGACGCGCCTGCCGCAATGACCCCTGCTGCGTGAGTAACGATTCATCGGGACTCCAGTTCCCAGTTCTGGCGGGGCGGCCGCGCGGGCGCGGCACCCGCCCCCGCGAAGGCGCTCCGGACGGATGTCGGTCACGAACCGGCCGGCGGCTGGGGCTGTCACCGGACACGGCATGGCCGAGACCATCGCCGGCCGACGGGCGGCACGGCGCACGGCAGCCTGACGGGCGGCACGGCGGGCAGCGGCCTGACGGGCGGCGGGCACGGTCACCGGGCCGACCGCACGGATCGACGGAGAGACCATGCCGACGTGGCAGGCCGACCCGATGGCGCAGCCCAACCTGATGTGGGCGGCCGACCCGCCGTGGCAGGGCGGGCGGCACCGGCTCACGGCCATCCATCCCGTCCCGACCAGCACCGACGCTCCCCCGGTAGGCCCCATCGTCGACAACATCTCACCCAGGGGCTCGATTTCGCCACTCAAGGTGAGCACCGCTTCTGCAGCATGGAGCTTGCACCACGCATATGCAAGCCCTTGTGTGTTGGTTTCACTACAGATTGCGCACTATCTATGTGATCAGATTGTGGATGCGTAACGGAATGCTCCACAACGGTTCCGGTGACCGGGAGGACGGGTGACGGCGAGGAACAGCGGTCCCACGGTGCGGCGCCGGCGGCTCGGCGCCGAGCTCCGCCGCCTGCGCGAGGCCGCGGGTGTGGACGTCGAGCAGGTCCGCGAGGTGCTGCGCTGCTCGGCGTCGAAGGTGAGCAGGTTGGAGAACGGGCGGATCCCGGTGCGCACGAGGGATGTGGCGGACCTGCTCCGGCTGTACGGGGTGACTGACGCCGACCACCGCGAGGCGCTGCTCGGCCTGGCCCGCGAGTCGCGGCGGCACGGTTGGTGGCAGGCCTACCAGGACGTGGTCCCGGCCTGGTTCGAGGTCTACATCGGCCTCGAGGCCGACGCTTCCTCGATCAGCGTGTACGAGCCGCAGCTCGTCCACGGCCTGCTGCAGACCGCGGACTACGCGCGGGCGGTGATGCGCGCGAGCAACCCGGAGGCGCCCGACGACGAGATCGAGCGCCGGGTGGCGCTGCGGCTCGACCGGCAGTCGCGGCTGCGCGGCGACAGCCCGCCCCGACTCTGGGTGATCCTCGACGAGGCGGTCCTACGCCGCCCGGTCGGCGGCGCGGCGGCGATGCGCGCCCAGCTCGAGTGGGTCGCGAAGACATCCGAACTACCGAATGTCACCGTTCAGGTGCTTCCCTTCGCAGCCGGGGCACATGCCGGTATGGGCAGCACATTCTCCGTTCTGGGATTCGCGGACGAGACGGATCACGATGTGGTCTACATAGAAAAAGGCGCCGGAAGCCTCTACCTGGAACGTCCGTCAGAAATTCGCCGCTATAGAGTCAGGTTGGATCACCTGATGGCGTCCGCTCTTGGCCCGGCGGACTCCGTGGCGTTGATTTCCGCTGTTTCGGAGGAGCTTCGATGAGGACATCCAGGAAACCGGCGGTCACCGACCCGGCCGCGCTCCCGTGGCGCAAGAGCAGTCACAGCGGCGGGGAGGGCGGCATGTGCGTCGAGGTGGCCGACGTCGACGGCGGTGTGGCGGTCCGCGACTCCGCCGACCCGCTCGGCCCGGTTCTGGCCTTCAGCAGCGCGGAGTGGGAGGCCTTCCTCGCCGGGGTCCACGACGGCGAGTTCGACCGCCCGCGCGCCCGCCGCTGACCGGCGGATCCGGACAGCCGGCGGGTGTCAAGCCGCTGACCAGCCGTTCTTCGGCTCTTGCGTAACCGGCTCACGTCGCGCACTCTGTAGATGTTCGTGCGGGCCGCGTTGTTCCAACGTCACGGTCGTGTCGATCGTGCGATGCCCGCTGAGGCCGAGCGCGGGCGCACGGTGCCCGTCCCGTCACGGAGGAGCGACGTCGTGATTGCCATCGAGCGGGTACCCGCCCCGGCCTGACCCGGCACGATCTGCCGGGCGGTCACCCCACGCCGGCTCCGTGACCGGGCCGCCTGCCCATCGCACACCGCACTTCCGACCAGCACCGACGGTCGCGTCGAGCCCGATCCAACTGCTCCGCTCGGTCCGCTCGGTCCGCTACAGCCCAGTCCGCTCAACAGTTCAACCCGCTCTACTGCTCAGTCCACTCAACAGCCCAGCCCGCTCGGCCCAGTCCGTTCCTTTGGATTCGCCCGTAGTACTCCACCTGTTCCCCTGGTACCGGGAGGTGATCGCCGTGGCCACCGCCACGACCAACCTGCTGAACACCCCGCTGAGCGATCCGCGTGCGGAGCGGGTCCGCCGCGCCGCGCTCGCCGCGTATGTGGACGGGAAGGTCAGCTTCGCGCAGGCGAACTCCCGGGTCAGCAAGGCGATCGAGCGCTTCGGGCACTGACCGCACGTCAGACCGCAGGTCAGGGACCGTGCGTCAGATGAGGTTCAGCCGCCGGTCCGCCATGCCGATCGTGAGGCGTTGGCCCCAGGTGAGAGCCACCGAGTCGGTCTCGATGCCGTCACCGAAGACGACCAGACGCTCGGATTCGACCAGCAACTCGAGCCGGACCGCTCCGACAAGGAGCCCCTCGGTGCAGGCCGTCCCCGTGGTCGGGGACGGCCACGCCTCACGGGTGAACCAGATCAGGGCGGGCGCCTCGCCGGCCGGCAGGTCCAGGGCACTGTACCGCTCGCGCCAGACGGACCGGCACCACCCGGTGCTGCCCGTGCCGGTGCTGACGATCAGGCCGGACGATGCCTGCCGCTCTGTCGTGACTCCGTCGTACCCGGGCGCGCGCAGGAGGTAACGGGCCGTCTGGTGGCCGGGGTCCCCGATGTAGACCTCGTTCAGGGCACGCACGACCTGTCCGTCGTCGGAGCGTGCCTCGACCATGGTGAGGTGGCGCAACGGGCCGCCGGCGCCGCCCGCGCCGCCCGCGCGCCGGAGCGCTTCGGCGACGGCCAGCAGGCGCCCGGTCTCGCCCGGCTGGTGCCGGACGAGCACGCCGGGGTTGCGCGAGGGATCGGCGTCGATGCCCACGACGGGCTGGTCGTCGACGTACTTGGCGACGTTGGCGACGAGGCCGTCCTGGCCGACACAGATGATCACATCCTCGGGGTCGAACAGGAAGCGGTCGAGGTCGGCGCGCTCCACCTCGCCGCGCCGCCAGCTCGGCGGCACCGCGGCGGCCACCTGGCGCCGCGCCGCCGTCTGGGCGGCGTGCCGGGCCTCCACCTCGGCCATGTCCCGGCCCCGCGACCGCAGGAAGAACTCCGCCTGGCCACGGGTGCCGTGGTGCTCCAGCAGCTCGGTGTACTCGGTGCGCCGGTGGACGATCACCGCGCGCGGGGCGAGGCTCACCGCTCGCCGCCGGCCGGGACGGCGGCCGTCAGGCCGGGCCGGGCGAAGCGGGCGAACGCCTCGGTGAGGACGTCCGGCGTGATGGTGAGGGCACCGATGTCCGGCAGGTGGTCGGCCAGGTCGCGCACGGCGAGGGCGACCAGCGTCGCCGTGTCCATGCCGGCCAGCGCGCCGACCCGGGCGGCCTCGGCGTCGGCCTCGGCCGCGCCGACCAGGCGGACCGCGTCGGCACGGGCGGCGGCCTCCAGCCGCACCCGCTCGGCCTCGGCGCGGGCCGCGGTCTCGGCCCGCTCGGCCTGCGCGGTGGCGCTGATCCGCGCCGCCGCCGCCTGCTCGGTCATCCGGCGTTGCTCGTTGGCGCCTTCCTGGACGACGAGCTGTTCCCCGCGGCGGGCCAGCTCGATTTTGCTCTGCAGCTCGTTCTCGCCGATCCGGCGCTCCTGCTCGACCGCCAGCGCGCGGCGGCTGTAGGTGGCGCGGTCGGCCTCAGTCTGGATCTTTTCCCTGGTAGGGGTGCCCAGTGCCTTCTCCACCTCCGGCACCGGCCGGATGGCGACGACCCGGACACCGACGAGCGCGATCCCGGTCTGGGCGAGACGGGCGTCGCCGCCGAGGCCCTGGCCGACGCGCTGGCGGACCGCCGCGACGCCGTCCACCAGGGCGTCGGTGAGCGGCATGCGGACGAGCTGGTCGGCGGCGTACTGCTGGGCGGTCTCCGTGATCATCTCGGCGAGCCGGGCGAGCGGGTCCTCGCGCCAGCTCCCCAGCTCGGGGTCGATGCCGAAGTCGAGACGGCTCGCGGCGAGCGCCGGGTCGGCGATGCGGAAGGTGACCGTCGACTGGACGGCGACGTCGGCGAAGTCCGCGGTCCGGGCGTGGAAGACGACCGGAAGCTCCCGGTCGTCCACCGGGACCTCGCTGATCACGGCCGTCCGCGGCCGGTACCAGAACACCAGGCCGACGCCCTCGTGGGCGACGGCGGTGCCCCGCTGGTGGCGGATGTACGCCGTCGGGGTGCCACGCAGGTGGCGCAGGAACAGAACACGGCTGATATCGGCCATCGCCGAACCTCCTCACACTCTTATCGTCGAACTGACGATAAGAGGGACTGTAGAGCCCTACCCCCCTTTTCGTCAACCTGACGAGATACCATCGCCGCCATGACCACGCCGCCCGCCGCCGGCTCCCGCACCGCGCCCGGCTCCCGCCCCACGCCCGGCTCCGGCACCCCGTCCGAGTCCGGCGCCACGCTCGACTCCGGCGCCGCGCCTGGTCCGGCCGAGATCCTCCCGGCCGAGATCGTCCCCGTTCCGCTGGCCGTGGATCTCGTGGTGCTCACCGTGCGCGATGACACTCTCTGTGTCCTTCTGGTGCGGCGCGGGATCGAGCCGTTCGCGGGGCGATGGGCTCTGCCCGGCGGGTTCGTCCGGCCCGACGAGGATCTCGACGCGGCCGCCGTCCGCGAGCTACGGGAGGAGACCGGCCTGGCGCGCTCCACCGGCCATCTCGAACAGCTCGCGACCTATGCGGACCTGGACCGCGACCCGCGCGGGCGGGTGGCCACGGTCGCGTACCTGGCGCTCGCGCCTGACCTTCCGGTTCCCGTCGCCGGCACCGACGCGGCGGCCAGCCGGTGGTGGGCGGTCACCGACATCCTGCGAGCCGGCTCGGACGGCGACTCGGGCGCAAACGGTACGGACGGCGGCACAGGCGAAGGCGCGGGGAGCGCGGACGGCGGCGCGGGCGGGGACGGCCGCGCGGTCGGCGGGATGACCGGGCTGGCCTTCGATCACGCCAGGATCCTGGCTGACGGGGTCGAACGTGCCCGTTCAAAGATCGAGTACAGCCCGGTGGCGACGGCGTTCTGCCCGCCAGAGTTCACCGTCGCGCAGCTTCGGCGGATCTACGAGATCGTCTGGGGAACCCGGCTGGACCCTCGCAACTTCCACCGTAAGGTCACCCGCACGGCGGGCTTCCTCGTCCCGACCGGACGGACCACAACGCGGGACGGCGGCCGTCCGGCCGAGCTCTTCACCCGCGGGGACGCCCGCCTGCTGCATCCGGCGATGCTGCGGCCGGAACCCGGAGACCGCTGACCCGCCCAGCACCGTGTGTCGCCCGGGACCAACGCCCCGGAACGGCTCAGGAGCACCGAGACGGAACAGGCAGCGCCAATGCGGTCGTACCTGTGGACTCGCTCACGCGATGCACACTTCAAGAAACCGTTAGTAACGCATCGCGTGCCGAGCGTGAGACAGTCGTTGTGGCCGGCCGCCCGGGTTCACCCCCCGATCGCCCGGGCGCCCGGCCGTCCATCCGAGTGAGGCGCACCAGCAGCCCCGGCCACGAGCCGGCGCCGGCAACAGCGACGTGCACCGGAAGGCCCAGGAACCGCAGCGGGCTCAGTGCAGGGCGGGCGGTTCCGCCGCGCGGGACACGTCCTGGTCGAGCGCCGCGCGACTGAGGGCCGCCGTCCAGCGGTGGAAGTCAATCAGTGATGCGCGCGGCTCCTGGCGCCACAGCGCCTGGGTCACGTAGGCGGACAGGCCGTTCGGGCCGACCCGGCGCAGCACGACCTCCAGGAGATCGCTCGGCAGATTGACCGAGACGACCCGGTACCCCGGATCCTGGTATCCCGCCGCATCGTCGAACCCCGAATCGTCCGCGTACACGCGATCCACCAATCCCGGCCGAGCGGGGCCGCACCTCGAACGCCTGCCGCGATGCCCTCACCGACCCACGGGCCCACGGGACATTTCGCCCATGAGCCCCATCCTGACTCAGCTCTGCGCACTCCGCAATGGGTCCATGACCACGCCGAACCTGTCGGCCGACCCGTGCGCGGGCGCGCCGCCCGGGGCGGTTCCGCCGCCGTCGTAGCCGGCTCCCGTCCCGGGAACAGCCCAGTCATCCTGGTCGGTGGCACCGTCGAGGGGACGATAGCCGTCCTCGTCGGCGGGGTCGTAACCGGCTCGGGGATCGACGACCGGCTCGTCCTCGACCGACCGGTTGGCGGCCATCCGGTCGCGGCCGAGCGCGCCGATGCCGGCGGCGACCATCACCAGCGAGACGACGAAGGCGAGCAGGCGCGGGCCGTCCGGCGCCGGCTCGTCGAACAGGGTCAGCCCCAGGGTCACCGGGAGGAACGCCGAGACCCCGCTGGTGACGGGGAAGGCGATGACCGCGGCCCGGCCCTGCAGGCCGCGCTGCTCCAGCCCGAGGGCCAGCACGGAGAACAGGATGAGGACGTAGGGCGTCGGCGTGGACAGCAGGTCGATGAGCGTCGAGTCGCTGTTGCGGCGTTCGTGCACCGCGAGCCCGATCTGGCGGGTGGCCAGGGTCGCGATGGCATAGCTGACCCCGGCGGCCAGCCCGAACCCCAGCGCGGCCCCGGCGACCTGCCGTTTCGCCGCGGCCAGGTTCGCGCCGAACGCGCACAGCAGCGAGAAGATCAGCCCGAGCACCAGGAAGGCGAGCAGGACGCCGTTGCCCGCCGGGCTGCCGACCTCCGCGTTGCGGTGGAAGGCGTAGGCGAGCAGCCCGACGCCGGCCACCATCAGGCCCACGCCGCTCCAGCCGACCCGGCTGATCTGTTCACCCAGCGCCCGGCGCGCGAGCAGGGTGAACACGATCATGTCGAGGGCCATCACCGGCGCGACGAGCGCGACCGGCGCCACCGACAGGGCGTAGACCTCCAGCAGGAACGAGCCGGCCTCAACCCCCAGGCCGATCAGCCACAACGGCCGGGTGGCCAGCCGGGCCAGCAGGCCGAGCCCGAGGCCGGTACCGGCTTCCTCCCTCCGGGCGGCCATCGCCTGTAGCAGCGGCGCGACCCCGTACAGGGCCGCCGAGACAATGGTCGTGGGCAGCCCGATTACGAGCGCCGTGTTCATGCGCGGCTCACCATCGCAGCGTCCCATCCGCCGACACGGGCGGCCGAGCCAGGGTGCGCCGCCCCAACGGCGGCGACCCCGGCGGCATCATCTCCCACAACGCGACGGCTCCCCCAGCACATCTCATGACGTATTGACTTTCATGGCACCTGGCCCACCCGCGCGCGCGGCATCACCAGTGGACGCCCAGTCCGATCTGGGCCAGCGCCGCACCGAATGCCTGCTCCCAGGCCTGTGGGCTGACGGCGACCCGCTGCGAGGGCGGCTTGACCCGGTCCAGACAGGCCAGGGCCGACCGGGTCAGGGACAGCGAGTCCGTACTGGTCACCTCGGCATGGCCGCGGTCGAGCTCCTTCTGCAGGTTGTCCCGCCCGTGGCCGGGGACGACGTCCATCAACAGCAGGTCGCGCCCGATCACGCGAGCCTCGCTGCACGTGTCCCCCGACGAGGTCACCACCAGGTTACTTGCGGCCATGAGCTCGGGAATCCGGTTGGTGAATCCGAACGGGATCACCCGGTGGTCGCGCTGCGCGAGGGCGGACAGCCGCGCGGCCAGCTTCTCGTTGCGGCCGGCGACGGCGAGCACCCACACCCCGGCCGCGGCGAGCGCCTCGGCGGCCTCGACCAACGGGCCGAGGCCCCACGATCCGGACATCAGCAGCACGCACCGGCTCTCCAGCGGGATGCCGAGATTGCCCCGGGCCTCCTCCTGGGTCGGCGGGTCGTAGAACGGCGTCCGCACCGGGGTCGGCACCACGGCGACCCGGGCCTGCGGGGCGAACCGGCGCACGTAGCGGGCCGCGGTCTGGGACGTCACCAGGAACAGGTCGGTGTTGTCCTGCACCCAGATGCGGTGCACGCAGCAGTCCGAGGAGAACACGGCCGTGGTCATCCCCGGAAACTCCGACTTCAGCCGGCTGACCGCCGCCGCGGCGGAGGCGAAGATGGAGATCACCAGGTCGGCCGGCTCGGCCCGGATGTCCTCGCGCAGCCGCGGCACGAGAAAGTGGCTGGACGTCCGCTCGATGGCCCGCGCCACCCGCCCGCCCGTGCGTAGCTGCGAGAAGTGCAGCGCGTCGTACACCCCCGGGACGGCGATCAGCCCACGGAAGGCGTTCTGCCCGAGCGTGCCGTTGCGGCCGTCCGTCATGCGCAGGCAGTCCGCGGTGCGGGTGTGGAACCCGCGGCGCTCCAGCGACGTCGCGCAGGCCTCGGCCATCACGTCGTGGCCCATTCCGAGGGAGCCGGAGAGCAGCAGCACGTTCCCGCGCCGAGACCCGGGCTCGCTCTCCGCCGTGACGTCGTCCATGATCCCCTCGATCCCGTCCATCTTCGACACGCTCATTCCGATGAGGTTGCGGAGACGCCGAGATCCCCGATCGACGGCGCAGTCACCGCGGGTGGCTGCCGGTTCGCCTGATACCACTCGATGTACTGCCGGACGCCCTCCAGGAACGGCGTCGTCGGGCGCCAGCCGAGAAGGCCGGCGGCCCGCTGCGCGGAGATCTCCCGGCCGCGGAAGTCCCCCGGCCGGGCTGGCATGTGCTCAATCTCCGTCCCGGGGAAGTGCCGCTGGACGGCCTGGGCCATCTCCAGCACGCTCACCGGCTCGTTGCCCTCCAGAGCGAGGGTGGTGTTCGCCGCGGAGTCGGCGAGCGCGAGCACGTGCGCGTCGGCCAGATCACGGACGTAGACGTAGTTGCGGAACTGCAGGCCGTCGCCGGCGACGGTCAGCGGCCGGCCGTGCACGGCGTTGTGGACGAACCTGGCCAGCACCAGCTCGTCACGCATGCCGGGGCCGTAGGGGATGCCGTACCGCAGGATCGTGAACGGGAGCCCGTAGGTCTGCTGGTAGCTGTGCAGGAGCAGCTCGGCCGCGAGTTTGGTCGAGGTGTACACGTGCCCGGCTCGCGCGAGCACGATCTCGGCGTCCTCGGTGAGCGGCGCGGGCCGCGGATGGTCACCGTGCCCGGCCGGAGCGGGGACGCTGCCCGCCGCGAGCCCGGACGGCTGCTCGGTCGGTTGCGCGGGCGGCTGAGCGGGCGGTTGCTCGGTCGGTTGCGCGGGCGCGTCGGCCACGGCGCCGTAGACCCAGACGGTGCTCGCGAACACGACGCGGCGCACGCCGGTGCGCCGGGCCGCCTCGCACACCTTGCCGGTTCCCTCCACGTTGAGGCGCACCGTGCGCACCGGGTCGGCGAAGGCGAAGTCGACGTTCGACATTCCGGCGATGTGAAAGACGACGTCCACGCCCGTGAACGCGTCGACGAGCGCCTCGAGCTCGAGAACGTCGATCTCGCGGTAGGCGGCACGCGGGTCGGGCCGCCTGCAGGTGCTCAGGTCAAGCGACAGCACCTCGTGGCCGGCGTCGAGCAGGCGGTCGACGACGTGACCGCCGATGAATCCGGATCCTCCCGTGACGGCTATCTTCATCGCCGGGCACCGTCCAGTTCCATTCCGTGGACGACGGCACGGAATGCCGAGATGACATGTTCGGCCTCGGCGTCGGTCATGTCGGAATGCAGTGGCAGGCAGACGTGCCGCGCGCAGATGTCCTCGGCCACCGGCAGCTGGACCTGCGCATACCGCTCGAACACCGGCTGCTGGTGCAGCGGGGCTTCGTACACCTCACCCGCCATGGAGACACCGTGTCCCTCCCGGATCTCCTTCTTCACCTGCGTCCGGTCGACGCCCCGGGAAAGAAGAACCGGGTACTTGTAGTAGTTGGTGACGCCGCCCTCGACCGCCTGCGGCCGTTCCACGCCCAGTTCGTCGATCGCCTGGTCGTAACGGGCCGCGACCCGGCGGCGGCGGGCCAGGAAGTCGTCGAGGTGACGCAGGTGGACGCGGCCGGTTGCGGCGTGCACCTCACTCATCCGCCAGGCGTACCCCTCGCGGATGTGAATGTTGCCGAGGAATCCCGCCTTGCCCTGGTCACGATAGAGGAGGGCTTCGTCGCGCAGCCGGTCGTCGGATGTGACGACCATTCCACCCTCACCGCACGTGATCAGCTTGGTCGGGTAGAAGGAGAACGACCCCGCCACCCCGAAGGAACCGGCGTGCCGGCCGGCGAGACTTGATCCGTGCGCGTGGGCCGCGTCCTCGACGAGCACGATGCCCCGCTCGTCGAGGAGGCCACACAGCTCGTCGATGTCCGGCGGAATCATGCCGCCGATATGCACGACGACGACGGCTTTCGTCCGCGGCGTGACGGCTGCGGCGACAGTCTCCGGGCTGAGCGCGAAGGTGTCTGCGTTCACATCGGCGAAGACCGGTGTGCCGCCGGCACGGAGAACCGCGAACGCGGTGGCAGCAAAGGTGTTCGTGGGCACGACGACATCGAATCCGCCCACGCCGATGCTTCTTAGGATGATCTCGAGGGCGGCCGTTCCGCTGTTCACGGCGACGGCGTGGCGCGCGCCGTGCATGGCCGCGAACGCCGCCTCGAATTCCTGGGTGTGCGCACCGAGAGTCAGGGCACCGGTCGAGAGGACCTCGGCCGCGAACGACGCGACCTCTGCGCGGTCTTCTGGCGAGAACACGATGCGCGCCGCGGGGACCTGCACCAGTTCAACCCCCCTAGGTCAACGAGCCTATTAGCTGTAGTCAGTCGCGCACGCAGCGCGAGCAGCTTCGAACGCTACCGGCTCGCCCCCGGACCGGCTCGCAACATCGCGAAACCTGACCATCCGAACTGGTCGAAACCAAAGGTCCGGTCCGCCCAGATCGCGTTGATTTGCACCGGACCCTGCCGTTGGCAGGCTACAGACCCCCGACAGGGGGTCGGCCGCTACTGCCGCGTCGATGCCGCGACAACCCCGTCGACACATCACCGCACGCCTTTTTCCTTCACCTGATCCCCACCGCAACGTAACCGTGCACAGTGTTTGCGCGACACACCGCAACCGAGGCCAGACGATTGCTACTCATCAGGATCAGTCGGGTTCGTGTTGTCATCACCAGGATGAACGCGGATCACCAAATGGGTAGGCCCGATCGGTGTCGGGCATCCGACGGCACGACAACTCCCCCAGGCGCTCACCCACCGCCCGGACATCTGCCTAACAGGCATCCGGCTGGCAGACGCCGAGTTGCCACCCACCCGCCCGACATACGCCCACAGACGGCCGGTAGCACGACGAGGCCGAGCGCTCACGGCCGGTGCGGGACGCGGCGGGGATGAGATCGGCTGCGCGCTCCGGGCCACACCCGGGGCAGCGCACGCGGATGCGGAACAATGCCCGGCGACAGGTTCCATCGGCATGCCACCGACATTCGGCACGGGGGGAAGAAGAAGTCCCGGCGATCGCGCGGCTCCTTGCGTACGGGGGGAACGCAAGGAGTGCGGAGATCGCCGGGACTTCCATTCACTTTACGACCCCCAGATGGCAGACGCGACAGGACTAAAGTCCCAACCCTGGCCCGAACCGTGGCCCGGCGGCGGGCTCACGCCTCCTCGAAGACGACCTCGCCGCGATCCGCGTCGAAGAACAGCCAGTTGGAGGGCCGCCCGATCGCCGGGCCCACGTTCACCACGACGGTGACCGGATCGGGCCCCGCGACGCGTACCGGCACCGGCACCCCGGAGACCACCGGGACGGACCGGACCGCTCCGGACCGCCCGGCGCCGGGGAACCGCGGCTCCCCGGCCCGCCCGCTCTCGGCCCTGGACTCGGGTTCGCGCTCGGGCTCGGGCGCGGGCTCGGCGCTCCAGCGGATCTCGAAGACGGCCCGGTGGTGGGTGTGCCCCACCAGCACCAGCGGGACGGCCGGCACGTCGCGGGCGCGGGGGACGAACGAGCCCGAGCCCGGATCGACATCCCAGCCGATCTGGTGGCCGTGCATCCCGACCGCGCAGTCCACATGGGTCATCGACACCCCGGACAGCAGCGGTGCCAGCAGCTCCGGCACCTGCTCCGGAGCGAGCAGGTCCCGGATCCGTTCCTCCTGGTTGCCCAGGATGCGCCGCAGGTCGGCGAGCTCGGCCCACAGCTTGGGGTCGGGATCGACGACCTCGTCGAGCGGCCAGAACCGCCCTGGATCGTGCCGGCGCATGGGCACCTTGGCCTCCAGGTAGTCACCCAGGCAGACCACCTCGTCGACACCGACCTCGTCGGCGGCGGCGAGGACCCGCCGCAGGGCCTTGCGTTTTCCGTGCAGGTCGGCCATGACCGCGTACCGCATGCCATCCAGCTTGCTCCGCAGGCGGGAGGCTGGACGGCGCGATCAACAGAAAGATCACATCGAGTGGACAGAGGAACAGCTCCGACTACCCGGAGGGGTCACCACAGGACCAGGCCAGGGCTGCCGAGGGACCAAAAAGAGCCAGTGGCGCGACCGGGTTGTCACGTTGGCCACACACGGGAAACACCAGGGTGCTTCACTGCCACCGTGCCGCGACCGGACGTACACGATGCGCATCGACATCTCGGGGTGCTGCCGGCCCACCCCTATTACGGTGGACCGCCGGTGGTCCCCGACGTCCGCGCCCGGGCGACGATCGCGCAGCTGCGCGCGGACCTGGACGCCGAGCGGACGTCCGCGGCCGTGGTGATCCCGAACTACGGCGTGCCGAAGCCATCGGTCGCCTTCGGGTTCAACGAGCTCTGTGTCGAGGCGGCCCAGGTGGACGAGCGGATCCTGGCCGGCCTGTGGGTCTCGGCGCGGCCCGAGGACACCGAGGCCACCGAGCGCGCGCTGGCACTGGCGGGCGAGCGGGGCGTGGTCGCCCTCAAGCTCAGCTTCCTGCTGGGCGGGGACGTCACCGACCCGGCCTGCCGGAGCCGGCTGGACCGGATCTTCGCCGTCGCCCGCGCGTACGACCTCGTCGTGCACGTCCACACCTCGCCCGGGGGTGCCGCCGACGTCGACCGGATGGGCACACTGGTCGACGACTACGCGGCCGAGGTCGCCGTCCATCTGGTCCATCTGGGCGGTGGCCCGAGTGGGCACATCAAGCTGATCGGCGGTCGCTTCTTCGACTGGGTCGCCGCCGGGCGCCGGGTCTACACCGACGCGAGCTGGGCGGTCGGCTTCGCGCCGCGGTGGTTCGCGGCGGAGGTGGCCCGCCGTGGCCTCGGCCACGACCGGCTGCTGTTCGCCAGCGACGAGCCGTGGAGCGACCACGAGGGCGAGCTCGCCCGGCTCACCGGTGCCATCGGCGACCCGGAGCTCGCCCGGAGGGTCCTCGCGGAGAACTTCCGCGACCTGTATCTGCGCGAACGGACACCGCGACCACACCCAGCGACTACTTGGTAACCGTCGGGCGGCCAAAATGTAAGTAGTCGATCACAACCGCCAGATTGAGACACACGGAGACCGAGACAGGAGCACGCATGGAGCTGACGGAGCTGGAGCGCCAGAGCCTTACCGAGGTTCCGCACCCCTCGCTGCCGCCCGGGAGCAACCTGTACGGCTCGACGAAGCTCTTTCCCGACTACCAGGCCGAGGACGGCGAGTCCTACCTGACGCTCGTCCACGGCATCGCGCACGAGTCGTCGGTGAGCTTCGTCGCGATCCTCCAGGCCACCCGGGCACTGCGCAAGGGCTTCGAGTCCGTCATCTACTTCTACGGGCCCGGCGCGATGAACTGCATGGCCACCCGCGGGTTCCCGCACACCGGCGACTCCGCGTTCGCCGGCGAGCACAACATCAACGCCCAGATCGAGACCTTCATCGAGGAGGGCGGCAAGGTCTACGTCTGCCGGTTCGGGCTCTCCCTGCACGGCCTGCGCGAGGAGGACCTCATCGAGGGCGTCATCCCCGCGCACCCGCTCGACATCCAGGACTGTGTCATCCATTACACCCGCAAGGGCGCGATCGTGAACTCGACGTACATGCTCTGACGCCCCGCATCCGGCTCCAGACGCTCCCGGCTCCGCACCGCCGGCTCCGCTCACCGCGGGCTCCAGCCACCGCAGGCTCCGATCACCGCGGGCGGCTGCCATCTGCCCCGCCCGGAGCCGGGACGTCCGGTGCCGGACGCACCGGCGTCCGGCCACACCGCACCCCAGCGACACCGCCCCCAGCCACAAGCATCGCGACACCTCCGCACCTCGCCAGTACCCGGCACCTCGGCGTACCGGGCCCCGCGGACATGGGCCCCGCAGGCATGGGCTCCCGCGCGTCCGCGCGCCGGCCGGCACCTCAGATGCCTCCGAACCTCAGATGCCTCCGAACTTCAGGTGCCTTCGAATGTCTCCACCCCGATATCTCCACCCCGATCTCCCGCCCAGGCCCACAGGCGCTGCCCCACCCGCGACCGGGCCGGGCGCGGATTCCCGACGGGAGACACAGATGAGAAACGGTCCGGCGGCCGAACACCGGCCTGACGACGGAGCCGAGGCCCCCGTGTGGGCCGAGGCCGCGGCCTGGCTCGGCGAAGCATCTGACCGGCCCGAACGGGCGGGCGGCCCCCTGGCCCCCGTGGGCGCCCGCCCGTCGGGCGGACTCGACCTCGCGGTCCGCAGCGCCGTCGCCGTCCGTGGGGTGCGCGTCGCCACCCCGGTGCGCCGCCGCGGCGGCGCCGGTCCGAGCGACGACGGCCACGTCGTCGTCGCGGGCCGGGGACTGGCCCTGCCGATCATCCCCAGCAGCCCGTACTCCGTCGACGCCGGCCGGCTGCTGCTCGACGGTGTCGACCTCGGCATCGAGGCCAGGCCGGTGCGCCGGCCGCGCTTCTACGACCTGAGCACCGCCGACGGCGTCCCCTACTCCCAGCTCGCCCGGCTGCACGGCGCGGACGTCCTGGCCACGACGGTGCTGCAGACGTGTGTGCGGTACCGGGAGCCGGAGCGCTGCCGGTTCTGCGCGATCGAGGAGTCGCTGCGGGCCGGGGCGACCACCCGGCTCAAGACCCCCGGGCAGCTCGCCGAGGTGGCGCTGGCCGCCGTGCGGCTCGACGGGGTGCGCCAGATGGTGATGACCACAGGCAGCACCGCCGGCCCGGACCGCGGTGCCTCGCTGCTCGCCGAGTGCGTGCGGGCGGTGACGGACGCCGTCCCGGGGCTGCCCGTCCAGGTGCAGTGCGAGCCGCCGGCCGACCCCGCGTTCATCGGTGAGCTGCGCGCGGCCGGGGCGAGCACGATCGGCATCCACATCGAGTCGCTGGACGAGGCCGTCCGGCAGCGCTGGACGCCCGGCAAGGCCACCGTCTCGGTGGAGCGGTACGAGCGGGCCTGGGCCGAGGCCGTCCGGGTGTTCGGCCGCAACCGGGTGTCGACATACCTGCTGATCGGGCTCGGCGAGGATCCGGACGAGCTGGTCGCCGGCGCCCGCCGGCTCATCGCGATGGGCGTGTACCCGTTCGTGGTCCCGTTCCGCCCGATGGCGGGCACGCTCGCCGAGCGTGACGGGGCGCGGGCACCCGAGCCCGCCCTCGTCGCGGATGTGACGGCCCGCGTCGCCGCCGAGCTGCGCGCGGCCGGCATGCGCGGCGCGGACCAGGGCGCGGGCTGCGCGGCCTGCGGGGCGTGCTCGGCCCTGCCCCAGGCCGGGGGGTGACCCTGATGTCCAGTCTGCTGTCGGGGGGGCACACGCCGATCCGGCACCGCACCGTGGACACACTGGCGATCTGGGGTGATCGCCGGGCGCTGGCGGGCCAGCCGCCGTACCGCGTCGAGCAGGCCGAGGATCTGGCCACCTTCACCGCCTACGCCCGTCTGCGGCGGGAGGTCTTCGTCGACGAGCAGGGCCTGTTCTCCGCGACCGTCGCCGGCGATCTGGACGAGGTCGACAGCGACCCGCGCAGCATCGTCCTGGTCGCCCGGGTCGTCGGCGGGCCGGATGACGGCACGGTGATCGGCGGGGTGCGGCTGGCGCCGATCTGGCGCGGCGAGGACATCGGCGCCTGGCAGGGCGGCCGGCTCGTCGTCGCGGCGGCCGCCCGCGGGCGCTACGCGGGGGTCGGTGCCGCGCTGGTCCGGGCGGCGTGCGCGCGCGCCGAGAACGAGGGGGTGCTGCGCTTCGACGCCGCGGTGCAGCCCGACCGGGCCCGCTTCTTCGGCCGGCTCGGCTGGATGATCGCCGGGACGACCACGGTCGCCGGCCGCCCGCACGTGCTCATGCGCTGGCCCATCAACCGGCTGGCGGCGGTGGCGGCCTCGATCAAGGCCCCGCTGGCGACCCTGCTGGCCGGGATGCGCCCCGGCGGCCCCGGGTTCGTCGGTGACGACGGGGCACCGGTGCCCGGCACGGACGTCGTCGCGGCCTGCGACGCGATCGTGCCGTCGATGGTCGAACGCGACCCCTACTGGGCCGGCTGGTGCGGCGTGCTGGTCAACCTCAACGATCTGGCGGCGATGGGCGCCCGGCCGGTGGGCATGCTCGACGCGGTGGCCGGCCCGACGGCGTCCCGGGTCGCCCGGGTGATCGGCGGGCTGCGGGCGGCGGCGGAGCGCTACGGCGTGCCCATCCTGGGCGGCCACACCCAGCTCGGGGTGGCGGCCGCGCTGTCGGTGACGGCGCTGGGCCGCTCCGAACGGCCGATCCCCGCCGGCGGCGGCCTGCCGGGGCACGCGGTGACCCTGACCGCCGACCTGGGCGGTGACTGGCGCCCGGGGTACTCCGGCCGGCAGTGGGACTCGACGTCCAACCGCCGGACGGCGGAGCTGCGCGCGCTGCTGGACCTGCCACGCCGGCACCGCCCGTGCGCGGCGAAGGACGTCAGCATGGTCGGGATCGTCGGCACGCTCGGCATGCTCGCCGAGGCGAGCGGGTGCGCCGCCGAGCTGGACGTGGCCGCGGTCCCCCGGCCGGCGGGCGCCACCGTCGGCGACTGGCTCACCTGCTTCCCCGGTTACGCAATGCTCACCGCCGACGTCGACGACCGCCCCGTTCCCGCGCCGAGCCCGGCGACGTCGCAGCGCTGCGGCCGGCTGCTCAACGGGACGGGAGTGACCCTGCGCTGGCCGGACGGTGTGCTGACCCCGGCGCTGTCCGGCCATGTGACGGGGCTGGGCCACGCGTGAGCGCGGACCGCGGGGATGGCGCGCACGGGGGGCCGGAGCCGGCCTCCCGCGCGGTGACGATCGCCGCGGTGACCGCGCCGTTCACCCGTGACCTGGACGAATGCCTCGCGGCGATCAGTCGGCTGGTCGACGGGGCCCGGCGGCGCGGGGTGGATCTCCTCGTGCTGCCCGAGGGGGCGCTCGGCGGCTACCTGCGGGCGCTGCCCCCGCGCGGGGACGATCTGGCCCCGCGCGGGGGGCCACCCGCCCTCGATCCGGACGGTCCGGAGATCACCCGGCTGGCGGCGATCGCCGGGGATATGGTGGTCTGCGCGGGATACGCGGAGCGTGACGGGCGGTACCGGTACAACAGTGCGGTGTGTGTGCACGGTGATGGCGTCCTCGGCCGGCATCGCAAGGTCCACCAGCCGCTCGGCGAGTCCCTCGCCTACGAGGCCGGCCGTTCCTTCACCGCGTTCGACAGCCCACTCGGCCGGATGGGGATGATGATCTGTTACGACAAGGCGTTCCCCGAGTCCGGGCGTAGCCTGGCGCTCGCCGGCGCGGACATCATCGCCTGCCTGTCGGCCTGGCCGGCCTCGCGTACCCACGCGGCCGACGACATCGCCGCGGACAGGTGGCGGCACCGCTTCGACCTCTACGACCAGGTGCGCGCGTTGGAGAACCAGGTCGTGTGGGTCTCGTCCAACCAGGCCGGCGCGTTCGGCTCGCTGCGCTTCGTCGGCAACGCGAAGATCGTCCATCCGGACGGCTCCGTGCTCGCCTCGACCGGCACGGACGCGGGGACGGCCGTCGCGACGGTCGACGTCACCGCGGCGCTGCGGGCGGCCCGCAGCGGCCTGAACCACCTGCGGGACCGCCGCGGCGCGAGCTACGAGAAGCAGTGCCTGCTCGCCGGTGAGCCCTACGACCCGCGGCGGGCCGCCCGCCCGGCGGCCCCCCGGCCCACGGCCGAGCACGGATCTCGCCCGTCCCGGCCCGCGGGACCGGCGCACTGATGCCCGACGCGATCATCATCGGCGCGGGGGCGGCCGGCCTGACCGCGGGCCTGCTGCTCGCGCGCCGCGGCTGGCGGGTCGACGTGCTCGAACGGGACGTCGACGACCGGCCCGGCGACCTGGCCGGCATCGACGACTGGCGCCGGCCGGGCGCGACGCAGACCTGGCACTCGCACGCCTTCCTGGCCCGCTGCCGGTCGCTGCTGGCCGAGCACGCCCCGGACGTCCTCGCCGCGCTGCGCGCCGCGGGCGCGCTCGAGGTCCGGCTCGCCGAGCACGCGCCGCCGACGCTGACCGGCCCCGCTCCGGCCGACGACGAGCTCGTCGTCCTCGGGTGCCGGCGGGCGGTGCTGGACTGGGTGCTGCGCGAGGTCGTCGCCACGCAGCCCGGTGTGACCGTTCGCTCGGGGACACGCGTCGTCGGCCTGCGCATCGAAACCGATCCCGCCCCGGCGGGGCCCGCGTTCTCGCGCGGGCCGGTGCGGGTCCGTGGCGTGCGGTTGGCTGACGGCTCCAGCCGTGACGCCGACCTCGTCGTCGACGCCGCGGGGCGGCTCTCGCCCGTGCGACGGTGGCTGGCCGACGCGGGCGCCGACCTGCCGGCGCCGGCCGAGGCCGACTGCGGCATCGCCTACTACTCGCGCTACTACCGGCGTAGCGGCCCAGCGCCGGACATCGCGCTCAACCGCGGTCACACCACCGGCGCCTCCTTCGACCGCTACTCCTGCCTGATGTTCCCAGCCGACGGCGACAGTTTCTCGATGACCTTCGGCGTGCTCCCCGAGGACACCGGCATCCGGGTGCTTCGGCACGGCGCGGCGTTCGACGCGGCGGTGCGGTCCATCGAGATGTTCGTCCCGTGGCTGGACCCCGGGAACGTGCGGCCGGTCTCGCCGGTCACCGCGATGTCGCACCTGGCCAACCGGCTGCGGCCGCTGGTCGCGGACGGGCGTCCGGGCGTGCTCGGGCTGCTGGCGATCGGCGACGCGGCGGTCATCACCAATCCCGCTCACACCCGCGGGGTCTCGCTCGCCGTGCTCGGCGCCGTCCGGCTGACGGAGGTCGCGAGCGGGCTGCGTGACCCCGCCGAGCGGGCGCTCGCCCTGGACGAGTCGATGCGGGCGGAGCTCGCGCCGTGGTTCGAGGACTCGTGCGCCCAGGACGCGGCCCGGCTGCTGCGCTGGCGTCCCGAGCAGCCGGTCGTGCCGCAGGCGCGGGGTGCCGAGCCCGCCGAGGGCGCGCCGCCGACCGGCTACACGCCCTGGCCGGCGGCCCCGGCCGGCGGTGCGGGCGCCGCGCGGCCGGCCGGCGTCACGAACGGCGAGGCCTACCTCGCCGCGCGCCGCGACCCGGAGATCTGGCACCGGTTCACCCGGCTGCAGAACCTGCTCGCCGCCCCGTCCGACGTGCTGGGCGACTCGGGGTTCGCCGCGCGGGTCCGCGAGATCCTGGCGACGGGCTGGCGGCCCGCGGGCGTACCCGGGCCGAGCCACGACGACCTGGTCGGGCTGGCCACCGACGCGCTCGCCCGGGTCGGTGCCCCGGAGCCCCGGTGAGCGGGAGCGCGGCAGGCGGGAGCGCGGTGAGCACAGGCGCGGTGAGCGGGAGCACGGCGGGCGACCCGCTCTCGGTGGCGCTGCTGACCTACTCCACCCGGCCCCGCGGCGGGGTGGTGGCCACCCTCGCCCTGGCCGAGGCACTGGCGCGCGCCGGGCACCGCGTCAGCCTGTGGACGCTGGCCCGCGGCGGGGACGCCGGCTTCTTCCGCCCGGTCGACCCGGCGGTCGAGGTGGTGGCGGTGCCGTTCCCGGAGGTCGCCGACGAGACGGTCGGGGAGCGCATTCTGCGCTCGATCGCCGTCCTACGGGATGCCTTCGAGGCGTTTCCCGGCGGGTACGACATCGTGCACGCCCAGGACTGCATCACCGCGAACGCCGTGGCCGACTGCGTCCGCACTGTCCACCACCTGGACACCTTCACCACCCCCGAGCTCGTCGCCTGCCATGAGCGGGCGCTGCGCCGACCGTACGCGCACGTGTGCGTCTCGGCGGCCGTCGCGGCCGAGCTGGCCGCCGGCTGGGGGATCACCGCGACGGTGATCCCGAACGGCGTCGACGCGGCCCGCTTCACCGCGGCTGCCGGCCCGGAGGCTCCCGCCCGCGCGGCCCGCGGGCACTGGCGTGCCCGGCTCGGCCGGTACGTGCTCGCCGTCGGCGGGATCGAGCCGCGCAAGGGGACCGCCGACCTGGTCGAGGCGTTCGCGCTGCTGCGGGAGCGGGTGACGCCGGTCTCCCTCGTCGTCGCCGGTGGGGAGACCCTGTTCGACTACCGCGGGTACCGCGAGCAGGTGCTGGCCCGGGCCGCGCAACTCGGCGTCGAGCCCGTCATCCTCGGGCCGGTGGCCCACGAGGAGCTGCCCGCCCTGGTCGCGGCGGCGAACGTCTTCGCGTTCCCGTCCGCGAAGGAGGGGTTCGGGCTGGCCGCGCTGGAGGCGCTGGCCGCGGGTGTCCCGGTCGTCACCCGTGACCTGCCGGTGCTACGCGAGGTGCTGGCCGCGGCCGGGGACGCGGTGCGCTTCGCCTCGACGCCGACCGAGTTCGCGGCCGCGCTGGAGGCGTTCCTCGACTCCGCGGAACGGCGGCCGGCCGCGGGCGCCGAGCAGCCGCGGGCGGGAGCGGGCGCCGGACATCCGCGGGTGGCGGGCGGGCGGGCGGTCGCGCGAGGGTACAGCTGGGCGACCGCGGCCGACCGGCATGTCGCCCTTTACCGCGAACTGATCAGAACACAGGCCACCGGACGGCCGACGCGCCGAATCAGTGTCACCACAGATAAATCATCCATCTCATTGTAAGAATTTAATGACGGAAAGCGACATCTCCGGCCCGGATCCGGTCCGGACGGTCCCCCAGGGTGCCGAATCGACTCTGCTCCGTCCGCCGCGGCGAGTCGGAAATCCGACGAATGCGTCACGGTGCCGATGGACCCCGGCCGCACCGCGTCCACGGTGTTTCATCGAGGATGCGGCGGTCGCCGAGAACCACAACGACGAGCCGAACGGCAGACATAGATGTATGACGAAGCACCGGCCTGGTACGAGGCCGCCATCGATACTCGTCCCGAGCGGCTGGAGACCGAGGTCGACGGGACGATCATCAGCTACCGGTGCTGGGGGCGGGTCGACGGTCCCGCAATCGTGCTGGTGCACGGCGGCGCGGCCCACGCGGGCTGGTGGGACCACATCGCGCCGCTGATCCCGGCCGAGTACCGGGTGGTGGCTCTGGACCTGTCGGGCCACGGTGACAGCGGACGCCGCGAGGAGTACTCGCTGAGCACGTGGGCATCCGAGGTCGTGGCGGTGATCGGCCACGCCGGGATCACGTCCCCGCCGATCATCATCGGGCACAGCATGGGCGGCTGGGTGACCATCACGACGGCCGCCGAGTACCCGGACCGCGTCGCCGGCATCGTCGTCGTCGACTCGCCGGTGAAGGAGTCGACCCCGGAGGAGCGCGCCGCCCGCGAGCGGACGGCCTTCGGCCCCCTGCGGGTGTACGCGACGGCGGCCGACGCGCTGGCGCGGTTCCGCACCGTCCCCGAGCAGCCGAACAGCCTTCCCTACATCATCGACCACATCGCCCGGAACTCCATCGGCGCGATGCTCGGCGGCTGGACGTGGAAGTTCGACCCGAACGTGTTCGGCAACCGGACGCCGTCCCCCGAGGTCCTGCGCAAGGTCCACTGTCGGGTCGCGCTGTTCCGCGCCGAGAACGGGCTGGTCACCCCGGACATCGGCGAGCTGATGTACAACCTGCTCGGCCGGGTCGCGCCGGTCATCGAGATCCCGCTCGCGGGACACCACGTGATGCTCGACCAGCCGCTGATGCTGGTCACCGGGATCCGCACCATCCTGGCCGACTGGGAGCACTCGTCCCCGCAGGAGCGCGCCGACTAGCGGGCCGGCCGGGGGCGCGGTTGCCACTCTCTGCCACATCCACGGTTAATCCGAGGTCGGGCGGGCATCCGGGTCTACACCGATCCGAATGGACACCGCCGGAGGGCGGGGTCAGGTCCGGTCGAGGAGGAGACGGCATGACCAGCACTTTCACCCGCCAGCCCACGACGTCGGCCCCAGCACCCCCCGCCGATCTCCCGGTCGCCCCGGGAGACGTCCCGACATCCCCGGACGGCGTCCCCGCCGACCAGGCCGGCATCCCGGGCCTTCCGCCCGATGCCACGGTGCAGACCACATCGCCGCGGATCACGCCGTCGACCCCCGCCACGGTGACGGAGCCGCGGCCGGCCTCAACCGGCCGCCTCGTCTCCGACGTCGCGACGGACGTCTCCACCCTGTTCCGCCAGGAGATCGCGCTCGCCAAGGCCGAGCTGCGCGAGGAGGCCACGAAGGCCGGCAAGGGCGCGGGGATGTTCGCCGGAGCCGGCGGGGCCGGCTACTTCGCGCTGCTCTTCGTCCTGCTCGCGGTGATGTTCGGGCTGGGCGAGGTCATGGCGCTGGGCTGGGCCGCGCTGATCGTCGGAGTGGTGCTCGCCGCGGTCGCCGCCGTCCTCGCCCTGCGCGGCCGCAGCACGGTCCGCAACGTGCACCCGGCGCCGACGCAGACAGTCGAGACGCTGCGCGAGGACGTCCAGTGGGCGCAGAGCCGCCGGCACTGATCCGCCGGTACCGATCCCGCCGGTACCGATCCGCCGGCGCTGAGCCCACCCCAACCGCTATCACCGACCAGCGACGGAAGACGTCCCAGGCCGACGTCCAGGCCGAGCCGACGTCCAGGCCGAAAGGAAGGCGCGCGTGACCAGCACAACACCTGATGAGATCCGGGCCGATATCGAGGCGACCCGCGCCCAGCTCGGCCATGACCTCGACGAGCTCTCCGACCGCGTCAGTCCGCACAAGGTCGCCGAGCGCACCGCCGCCGGGGTGAAGGACAAGGTCGCGGGGGCCGGCAGCGCGCTGAAGCCGAAGCTCGACGAGGCGGCCCTCCGGGCGCGCGGGAGCGCCGGACACGCGGCCGCCGTGGCGCAGGAGACGGCCCACCGTCAGCTCGACGCCCACCCGCAGGTGGCGGGCGCCCTCCATCGGACCACGGCGACCGCCGGCAGCGCGGTCACCATCGGTCGGGAGAAGGCGACGCAGACGGCCACCGCGGGGCGGGCGAAGGCGGGGGCGCTCGTCACGGCCGGGCGTGACCGGGCGCGGGAGAACCCGCGCGCGGCCGGCTCGGCCGCGGGCGGAGCGGCGGTCCTGGGCGTCGTGGCCGCCCTGGTCGCCCGCCGCCGCCGGCGGCGGCGCCGCGCCGGCGACATCTGATCACGACGGTTCCGGCGGCGCAGGCACCGCCGGGCCGGTGGCCACCGCCGATCCGGTTGTGGCTGAGGCTGCCGCGGCCGAACCGGTGGTGACAGCCGGGGTGGACGGCTCCGCGTCGGAGGTCGGGACGCGCGACACGGCGACGATGCCGTGCTGCCGCCGCAGCTCACGCAGCCGCGACTCCTGGTCTGCGCTGATCTCCTCCTCTGCGAGGCGCGCCTGCGCCGTGTCGGCCGTCCAGCGCACGGCGGTCTCGACGCCGTCACGGCGCAGCAGGTAGTCCTCCCAGCGCCCGGCGAGACGCGCCGCGACCACCGGGGCCAGATCGCGGCGCTCGCGGGCGGTGTGCCCGACCTGCAGCGCGTCGACCTCGGCGGAGGTCTCGTCCCGCCAGCGCTCGAGGCGCTCGCGCTGCCGGTAGGAGGTGCGGTCCAGACCACGCTTGAACAGCAGCGGGGCGAGGTCGATGCCGAGCAGGAGCAACGTCAGCAACAGGCGCCACACCAGGACGGAGCGGTCCTCGGTGGTCAGCCGCCAGAACGCCTTCTCCCGCATCAACAGGTCGTCGGCCGCGCCCGTCGTGGTCTGCACCGTGGCCGCGAAGTCGGAGCGCCTGGCCTTCTGCGCAGCCCGAAACTCGTCAAGATCACGTTGGGCGGCGTCGCGCAGCCGGGTGGCGTCGGTGACGGCGGCGGTAGCCGCGGCCAGCTCGGCCAGCTTGATCTGGTAGACCGGGCCGGCCCCGCCCAGGCAGGCCGGGCCACCGCCGGGCTGGCCACCGGTGAGCTGGCAGTTCACCTCCGCCGTCTTCACCTCGACGAGATCGTCGGCGGCGTCGAGGCCTTTCTGTTTCGCCGCGAGATCGGCCGTTCGGGCGGCGAGCTCGCTCTCCTGGTTCGCGTCCCACCCGGCCAGTAGGTGCCCGGCGTCCTCCTGCTGTATCTCGGCGACCCGGCTCGCGATCGAGGACTCGAAGATCCGGAGCAGTACCGTCTCCCCGACGATTACCGCCGCGCACACCGCGATGAACACGCGGACCGCCACGGAGAATCCAGCCCGGCCGGTTTCCACACCGCCGTCCGCGCCATAGCGGTACGGGGTCTGGGTCAGCAGGACGGACCGGTCGATGAAGAAGATGAACAGCGCGTAGAAGATGCCGAACGGCAGCGCCTGGAGGGTCCCGATGCCGAACCCGAGGGCCACCACCGTCGCCCCCGCACAGGTGGCAAGTGCCGCTGTCAGAAGCATCAGCGCGCCGGCCGTGACGAAACGGGCGCGCTCCGTCGGCGGGAGGAATTTCACCTGCGCACCGGCGAAGAATGCCAGCATGTCCCCGAAAGCCCGTACCGGGCCAGGACGACGTGGTCGTTCGCGGGAATGTTCGGAAGTCTGCGGTGAATCTGACACAGGCCCCCCGTCCAACCGGTACTTCACAGATTCGCGCAGCATTTTGCCGGGCGGATCTGGCGCCGCCGGTGACACCCCCGGGCAGCGCGGCAACGTTATCTCCCGGCCACCGTCCCCACAATTCATGGCTGAGAGCGGCGGCCCGGTGGGGCGGTCAACCGGATTTGTCGTGCCCGGGATAGTCTCGTTTTCGGCGGAGGTGCCGGCGCCGGCCGGGCCGAGTTTGGACGGAGTGAACGATGGCGCAGATCAGTGTCGAGGTGGAACGAATCGTCGGCGGCCCGCCGGAGCGGGTGCTGGCGCTGCTGGCCGACTACGCGGGGACACGGGCCGAGCTGTGGCCGGAAATGATCACCGACTACAAGGTGGTCGAGGGCGGGGAGGGCCCCGGCACCCGGATCACCTACCGGCTGCACGCCACCCGCAAGCGCGTCCGCGACGTGGACGCGGTGGTCACCGCCCCCGCCGCGGGCAGCCTGCTGGAGGCCGACCAGCGCTCCTCCCTGCGCACCCGCTGGCAGGTGCGCGCGGCCGGCGCCGGCGGCAGCACGGTCACCGCGCTGACCACCTGGGACGGCGCGAGCGGGGTCGGCGGGTTCTTCGAGAAGACCTTCGCCCCGATCGGCATCCGCAAGCTGAGCAACGCCGTCCTGGACGGACTGGAGACCCGGCTGCGCCCGCCGGCCTGACCAGGCGATCTCCCCACTGCCGGGGCCGGGGCCGGGCTACCCGGCCTCGGCCGCCGTGCCGTCCTCGGCGGTGCCGCGGACGGGCGCCGCGCCCCGGATCGCGGTATGCAGGCGGACCACGGTGCCGACCGGCGAGGAGCGGAGCTGGACGAGGTCACAGAGCTGATGGGCCAGCCACAGCCCCCGGCCGCCCTCGGAGTCCAGCTCCGGGATCCGCTGGCCGACCAGCGGGTCGAGCACCCGGCCGCGGTCGGCGACCTCGCAGATCAGGGTCGGCCCCTCCACCCAGATGCGCAGCCGGCCGATCCCGCCGCCGTGGCGCACGCTGTTGGTGACGATCTCGTGGATGGCCAGCCTCAGGTCGTCGACCCGGCTGTCGGGCACGCCGACCTCTCGGGCCCGGCCGACCACCACACGCCGCGCGGCAGACACGTCCCGCCCGGTGAAGCGCAGGCTGACGACCGCCTGGCCGGCCACTGCGGGCGCCGGCAGCCCCATCTCGAACGCCTCCGGCACCCCCGGCCCCAGCGGCGCGGACGCCGGTGCCCGGGTGCGGCCGAGCAGCGGGTCGGGCGCGGCGCGGTACGGGGCGCCGCCCCGGGCCGCGCCGTCGCCCAGCACCCGCGGATGGGTCCGCCACGCGGCGTCCACCACCGGCGCCGGTAGCGTGGCCGCGTCGTAGGCGCAGCGTAGCCGCAGCCCGGACGATGCCCCGAAGGCCAGATTGGCCAGTGATTCGCAGTGGTGGCACTCGGCTATCTCCGCCGGGCTCCGCCCGGCCCAGACCAGCTCGCCGAGGCCACGTGCGCGGGTTCCCCGGGCCCGGGCCTCGTCCAGAAAGGCCGACCAGGCCGGAATGACCCGGCCCGGATTTCGCCCGAATTCGGTGATGTCCAGAAAGGAGATCTTCGACACTATCGAGCCCAGCACGGACCGCAGCAGCCCGGCGTTGGCGGGCGTGACCGCGACCAGGACGGCCTCGTCACGCTGGACACCGGCCCGGACGAATTCCACCGCGCCGGCCAGGAAACCGGCCGGGCCGCGGTGGACGAGCGCCTCGTGAACGAATGCCACGGCTGGACCGACTTCCGGCCCGTGGGCGTCCCTCACGGTGTCCCCCCCGAATTCGATCAGTCATGACCCGGACCGCCGCCGGGGCGCCGTCATCGCGGCTCCAGGTCCCCCCGGCCCGAGCTGCGACGTCGTGAGCCCCGCACAGAACGTGACAGGCCAATCCGAAACACCATGACATGGTATGTCGACGGAAGAACACCGTATTGCGCTAAAGAGCCTGGGCATCGGCGGACGGACCGCCCGGCGGGTGTCCCCGGCGGGCACGACATCCGGGCGGGCGACCAGCGCCACGGCGGGGCCGCGCGGGCGTCCGGACCGGCACCGGGGCTCACCCCGACCGGCACCGGAGATCCGACGAGAGGGATTATCGGGAGTACCAACCCCCGGGTCCGAACCGTGGGGACGATGAGCACACAGGCAAAGGCGGTTGCGGATCGTGACGACGGTGTCCGTCTCGGAGACGGTGTCTGTCCAGGCGCGGATCGCCGCGGAGCTGGGCGTGCGCGAGGGGCAGGTGGCCTCGGCGATCGACCTGCTCGACGGCGGTGCGACAGTGCCGTTCATCGCCCGGTACCGCAAGGAGGTGACCGGCGCCCTCGACGACGCGCAGCTGCGAACCCTGGAGGAGCGGCTGCGGTACCTGCGGGAGCTGGCGGAGCGGCGGGCGGCGATCCTGGAGTCCATCCGGAGCCAGGGCAAGCTGGACGACGCCCTCGAGGCGCAGATCATGGCCGCCGACACCAAGGCCCGCCTCGAGGACATCTACCTCCCCTACAAGCCGAAGCGCCGGACGAAGGCGCAGATCGCGCGTGAGGCCGGGCTGGAGCCGCTCGCGGACGCGCTGCTGGCCGACCGCTCGCTCGACCCCCGGGCGGAGGCGGAGCGCTACGTCGACGCCGAGAAGGGCGTCGCGGATGCCACGGCCGCGCTCGAGGGCGCCCGTGCCATCCTGGTGGAGCGCTTCGCGGAGGACGCCGACCTGATCGGTGCCCTGCGCGAGCAGATGTGGTCCCGTGGTCATCTCGTCAGCCGGGTCCGCGAGGGCAAGGAGTCCGACGGCGCGAAGTTCGCCGACTACTTCGACTTCGCCGAACCGTTCACGAAGCTGCCGTCCCACCGGATCCTCGCGATGTTCCGCGGTGAGAAGGAGGAGATCCTCGACCTCACCCTGGAGCCGGACGCGCCCGCCGACCCGGCCGAGCCCCCGGCCCCCGGCCCCACCGACTACGAGCGGCGCATCGCCGAGCGTTTCGACATCGCCGACGCCGGCCGGCCGGCCGACCGCTGGCTGCTCGACGCGGTGCGCTGGGCGTGGCGGACGCGGGTCCTGGTCCATCTCGGCGTCGACCTCCGCATGCGGCTGTGGACGTCCGCCGAGGACACCGCGGTGCGCGTGTTCGCGGCGAACCTGCGTGACCTGCTGCTCGCCGCCCCTGCCGGGCAGCGGCGCACCATGGGCCTCGACCCGGGGTTCCGCACCGGCGTCAAGGTGGCGGTCGTCGACGCGACCGGGAAGGTCGTCGCCACCGACACGATCTACCCGCACGTCCCGGCCCGCCGCTGGGACGACTCGCTGGCCTCGCTGGCCCGGCTGTCCACCGAACACGGCGTCGAGCTGATCGCCATCGGCAACGGGACGGCCTCCCGGGAGACCGACAAGCTGGCCGACGACCTGATCCGCCGGCATCCCGAGCTGAAGCTGACCAAGGTGATGGTGTCGGAGGCCGGTGCCTCCGTGTACTCCGCCTCCGCCTACGCGTCCCAGGAACTACCCTCGATGGACGTCTCGCTGCGCGGCGCGGTGTCCATCGCGCGCCGCCTGCAGGACCCGCTCGCCGAGCTCGTCAAGATCGACCCCAAGTCGATCGGGGTCGGCCAGTACCAGCACGACCTGGCCGAGGCCAGGATGTCGTCCTCCCTGGACGCCGTCGTCGAGGACTGTGTGAACGCGGTCGGGGTGGACGTCAACACCGCCTCGGCGCCGTTGCTCTCCCGGGTCTCCGGCATCAGCGGCGGGCTGGCCGACAACATCGTCCGCCACCGTGACAGCAACGGCCCGTTCCGGTCGCGGACGGGGCTGCTGGACGTGGCCCGGCTGGGCCCGAAGGCGTTCGAGCAGTGCGCCGGCTTCCTGCGCATCACCGGCGGCGACGACCCGCTGGACAGCTCCAGCGTGCACCCGGAGTCCTACCCGGTAGTCCGGCGGATCCTGACGGTGACCGGTGGCGACCTGCGCGCGCTGATCGGCGACACGAAGACACTGCGCTCGCTCAAGCCCACCGAGTTCGTCGACGACACGGTCGGCCTGCCGACGGTGACCGACATCCTCGCCGAGCTGGAGAAGCCCGGCCGCGACCCGCGGCCGGCGTTCCGGACGGCCGAGTTCACCGAGGGCGTCGAGACCCTCGCCGACCTGGTGCCGGGCATGATCCTCGAGGGCGTGGTGACCAACGTCGCCGCGTTCGGTGCCTTCGTCGACATCGGCGTGCACCAGGACGGCCTCGTCCACGTCTCGGCGATGTCGAAGAACTTCGTCAGCGACCCCCGTGAGGTCGCCAAGCCCGGGGACATCGTGCGGGTGAAGGTCCTCGACGTCGACATCCCGCGCAAGCGGATCTCACTCACACTGCGCCTCGACGACGAGCCGGGCGCGGCGGACGCCGGCGGCGGGCAGAGCGGCCAGGGCGGTGAGCGGCGCGCGGGCCGCGGCGGCCGCGGCGGGCAGAACCGCGGTGGCGCCGGTGGCGCCGGCCGGAGCCAGGAGCGCGACGGCGGGCAGCCCGCCGACCAGCAGGGCGGCCGGCAGGCGGCAGCGGCCGGCGGCGGGCAGCCGGCCGGCGGCCAGCCCGGAGGCGGGCGTGGCGGTCCGGGGCAGCGGGGCGGCCCCGGCCAGCGCGGTGGTCCGGGCCAGCGCGGTGGTCCGGGCCAGCGCGGCGGCGGTGGCGGTGCGGGTCAGCGCGGCGGTGCCGGTGCCGCGGGTGGCGGTCAGCGCGGTGGCGGCGGTGGCCAGCGCGGCGCCGGTCACCGCGGCGGGCGGACCGACGGGGCCATCGCCGACGCACTGCGCCGCGCCGGTCTGGTGACCGGCGACGAGGTCACCCTCGGCGGAAAGCAGGACGACAGCCGGGACAGCCGCCGCCGCGGGCGCCGATAGCCGCGCGCCGGCCCCGCCGGCTCGATCAACACGAGCCGGCGGGGCCGGCCTGGATGAACCGGTCGGAGACCACGAAGGTGGCGAAGTCGGCGTACTGGTCGACGGGGCTGGCCCAGCTCAGGTCATCGCCGCCGAAGAAGGTGGAGAAGAAGACGCCCTCGATACGCAGTGCCGGCGTGCTGCGGTAGAAAAGGCCGTCCTGGTGGAAGACCTCACTACCGTCGACCCAGACGGTCACCGATCCGTCCGCCAGCTGCGGGCTGTTCAGGCGGACGCGCTGCTGAATGGCCACCCACCGCCCCGGGACGAATTTCCAGCTCCCCAGGCCGAGTGTCGTACCGTAATCTTTCGAGCGTGGAAGGTAGGCGTACACCTGCCCTTTTCCGCCGGCCCGCCACATGTATCGGGTGGAGAATCCGTTCGTGCCGTCCGGAGTGTTTCCGCCGGCCACGTGGGTGCCACCGAAGAATCCTGGGAGCTTGCCGCCCCTGGCGAACTGGAAACCATCCTGGAACCGGACTCGGTAGCTCAGATAGAGGTCGTCGGCGGGACCGTCACGAAACTGGAGATAGACCTGGGCACCGCCGGAAGGGGCCCCGTCATGCTCGACGGAGAGCTGGCTGGCCGAACCCTTCGGATAACGGACCCGGCTGTGCTTCCAGGCACAGCCCGCCTCCGGCAGCTCCACGGTGACGTCGTCCAGGCCGAAGGCGCCCCGCCGGCGCATGATCAGCTCATCGCCGAAGAAGCTCTGCAGGTGCGGGGGCATCGGCGGCGCCGCCGGGGTGTTCAGTCCGTTCACCGCGGGCACCTCCGGCTCCGGCCGGCGCTCGTCCGGACCGGTGGTGCAGCCCACGGCGCCGCCCGCTCCCAGCAGCGCCGCCAGAAAAACGCCTCTTCGCGACAGTACGCTCACCGCTGTTCTCCCCGACCCGCATTCCGCCCACCTGGCTTATCGCCGGTAATTACGCGTGTCGGCTCGCGGCACCGATCCCCCGGCGGCGAGGACCACGAATTCCAGGTGGTCCGCGCCGGCATAAAGTCTAGACCGCGCGCGACCGGTACCCGGGTATGGCGACGGCCGGCGCGGCGATCCGTGCCGGCCGGCCGTCGGGCGTCCGGGGCCGTTTCAGCTCATCCGGCCAGCCGGACCAGTTCCGACCCCAGGTACGACGCCAGGGTGGTGGAGTACGTACCGGTGATGTGGCTCTTGTCGTAATAGACGACCGTGTCGCCGATGATTGGCGGACACTGTTCCTTCGCGCACAGCCACGGCACGGGATCGACCAGCATCGCCCCGCCGTCGCGGGCGCCCTGGTTCTCGATGGCCCGCTGCGGTTCGGTCAGTTTCGCGTCGGAGACCCGCACAACACACCGGCGGATGTTCGACGGATTCCTGGCAAGGCAGTCCGGAACGTCGAATCCCGGGTAGGGCGTGTCCGAGATGAACACGACCTTGGCCCCGGTCGAGCGCAGCGTGCGCACGGCGCTCGCCATCCCGCCGGCGCCCACCCGGATAGCCTCCGTCCGCGCCTCGGAACCGACGACGATCAGGTCCGGGTCGAGCGCGCCGATCCTGGCGAGGGCCTCCGCCCGCCAGGTGTTGCACTCGGTGTAGACCCGTTTCAGTGTCTCCAGCACGAAGTCCGGGTAGTCGGCCGGCGGGCAGCCGCCCTTCGTGTAGGGGATCAGCCGCCAGCCGCGTTCGCGGCTGACCTTGTTCATCGCGTTGAACCACTGGTTCGCGTGCGAGTCGCCGAACAGGACGACCGTCCGACGGCCGTTCGGGTCCCCGTAGGCGCAGTCGGTGGGAGTGCTGGCGGTGATCGCCGCGTAGCACCTGTTCGCCTTGTAGTCGAGTGGGACCTGTTCCAGCGACGGCCGCAGCCCCGCCGGCAGCCCCGGCAGGTCCAGCGACTGCTCGATCACCCGGGACAGAGCGGTGGACGCTCCCACGGTTCCCGCCGTTCCCGCTGTTCCCCCGGCTCCGGGCGCTCCCGCCGCGACATCGGCCGGGCCGGGGATCGGCGCCACACCGCCCGTGGTGGGGATGGCCGCGACCTGGCCCACGCCGAGCGCGACCGCAACCGCGGCGCCGGCCAGGCAACCACCGAGGCCAAGGCCGACCGCCGGCCGACGGACCAGCACCGACCGGGCCCGGATCGGGTTCTCGACCGCGTAGTAGGTGAGCGCGGCCAGGACCAGCGACCCCAGCACGGCGGCGACCTTCCCGCCCGTGCCGAGCGGTGCCCCGGAGGCCTCAGGCCAGAGCACCAGCACCGGCCAGTGCCACAGGTACCACGAGTAGCTGAGGCGGCCCGCCACCTGTAGCGGCCACCGGCGCAGCAGCAGCTCGGCGCCCCGGCGCGGCGCGGCACACCCGCCGGCGATCACGAGCGCCGAGCCCGCGACCGGCAGCAGCGCCGCCAGCCCCGGGTACTGCGTGCCCTCGTCGAACCGCGCCGCGGCGAGCAGGATCCCCAGCAGGCCCAGCCAGCTCAGCTGGGACGACAGCGCGCGGGGCATCCGGGCGAACGCGGGCGCGCCGAGCGCGACCAGCGCCCCCGCCGCCAGCTCCCACGCCCGGGTGTGGCTCCCGAAGTAGGCCCACGGCGCCGACCGCGGGGTGAGCAGCACGCTGAGCGCCAGCGAGCCGCCGAACACCGCGACGAACACGGCGAACACTCGCCCGGTGCGGACCGGCCCGGTGCGGCCCCGGCGCCAGCCGCCGGCGATCACCGTGGTCACGGCCACCAGCACCAGCGGCCACAGGGCGTAGAACTGCTCCTCGACGGCGAGGGACCAGAAATGCTGGAACGGCGACGGCGGCCCGTCCGCCCGCAGGTAGTCCGTCCCGGCCTGGGCGAGCCGGATGTTGATCGCCGACACGGCGGAGAACGCCGCGTCCACGCTGATCGAGTGGAGGCGCAGTGGTGACGCCCACCGCCAGGCGGCCACCATCGTCGCGACGATGACCACCGTCGCCGCCGGGACGATCCGCCGCGCCCGTCGGGCGTAGAAGCCTCGCAGCGAGATCCGCCCGTGGCCGGCCCGCTCCGTGAGCAGCTGCCTGGTGATGAGGAAGCCCGAGATCACGAAGAAGACGTCCACGCCGACGAACCCGCCGGCGACGGCGAGCCCGGAGTGGCCGAGCACGACCAGGACCACCGCGACCGCGCGCAGCCCCTCGATATCCGGTCGGAACTTCCTGACCCTGGTGTCCCCGCCGGCCGAGGCCGGCGGGGACACCAGGGTCGACGTGTCGCCGACCGTCGGGGTGGCCTCAACCGTGGTCAAGTCAGACTCCGCCGCCCAGCACCGGACGGCCGACCGCCCTCGACCGACGCCGGCGGGCGAGTCCGGTGAAGCCGCTGAGCAGGACCAGCACGAGCGGCACCGACGCCCAGATCCCGACGAGCACCCGCGGGCGCCACTGGTCGCCGTTGTCGCGCAGCGTGTTCCCGCCCAGGCTGATGCCCTGCGTCGCGAGCTGGTTGTCGACGATCGTGTTGCTCCGTACCCGGATGTTCTCCCCGCCGCCGCGGACGTGCAGGCCCACCCGGTTGCCGGTGATCGTGTTCTGCTCGACGACGTTGTCCGGCGAGGAGGCGAGCACGATGCCGTCACCGCGGTTGCCGCTGGCGGTGTTGCCGACGATGCGGTTCCCGGTGCTCGAGGCGTCCATCATGATGCCGTTGAGCCTGTTGTCCCGGGTGATGTTGCCCGCCACGACGCCGCCGGTCACGAAGTCGGAGAAGATGATGCCGTGCCGGCCGTTGCGCTCGCTGACGTTGTTGCGCACCGAGATCCCGGTCGAGTAGCTGTGCGGGTCGACACCGTAGAGCGTGTTGTCGTGGAACCAGTTCTGCTCTATGGCCACGTCACGGGCATGGTCCGTGTACGTCCCGATGAAGCTGTGGTCGACCTCGGAGTGGGTCATGCTTCCGGTGGAGCGGTCCGACCAGGAGACGCCGTAGGAGCTGTTCCAGTCCCGTCCGAGATAGCTCAGGTGGCTGCGGGTGATGGTGAGGGTCGCCGCGTTCGTGGCGACCACGAACGGCCGCCGCTCGTCGACGCTCAGCTGTTGCAGGTCGTCACTCGTCGTGCTCGGGCGGACGGCGACGCCGTCCAGCGCCAGCCGGCCGCCGTCGACGCCCAGCAGCACGCCGCGCCGGACCTCGAGCACCAGCTCGGAGACCGGAGCCGTGATCGTGAGCGACGCCCCGGGCGAGACGACCAGCGCCGTCGACAGGGTGACCCGGCCGCGGCCGTCGTATCCGGCCCAGGACGGGTCGTCGACCTTCTCGACGACGTCCAGCAGGCCGGTGACCGGGCGCTGCAACGGGACGACGCGCTCCGGCCGGCCGCCGGCGAGCAGCGTGATCGCGTCGGGCCCCACCGCGATGCCGCGGATCTCCGGTGACGGGCTGGTCCGCGCGTCGACGGTGTTGGGCGGCAGCCCCAGGATCACGTTGCTGAGCGGGTCGTAGGACGGCGTGTAGGCGTGCCGGTGGAAGAACTCGGTGGTCGAGGTCAGCTCCCGGTAGTCACGGCCGACGGTCACGCTCAGCGTGACCGCGCTCAGCGCCGTCATCACGGCCAGCAGGAGGTGGACACCGCGGCGGCGGGACCGTTCGCGCCGGGCGCGGGCGGCCGCCGTCACCGCCGCCCGCTCGGCCGGCACGCTCCCCGGCTGCCGAACGGGCACCGCGGTCGGCAGGGTCACCGTGTTGGCGGTGCTCGCCGTCACGCCCGCCGGGCCGGGCTGGTGCGGTGCGTGGGGCGTGTGCAACCCGAGAGGTGGCTCATGAGGTGGCTGAGGAGGATGGGGAGGGTAGGGCTGGCGGGTCGGGCGGGTCGTCATCGGTTGCCCTCCCCCACGACGGACGCGGGCACGCGGCCCCCGCCGGCCACGGCCTCGTCGTCCCGGGCGGTGCCGGTGGTGCCGTCGCCGTCCCGGTCCCGGTCGCGCTGGCGCTGGCCGCTGGTGGCCGCGGTCTTGGCGATGACCTCGAAGCTGCGCGGGTTCCCCATGTAGAGCGTCGCGACGAGCGCGACGATCGTGAACGTCGCCGTGACAGGCGCCAGGACGACGGCGGCGAGGCTCTGCAGGACGCGGTTCGTCCAGAATCTCGCGCTGCTCACCCCGGGCTGGCGCAGGCCGGCGTTGACCCAGCCGCTCAGCCCGAAGTTCACCAGCCAGACCGCCAGCGAGCACCAGAAGAGCGAATGCGCCCAGCCCGCCACCTCGATCGTGTCCGTGAGGATCAGGACGACCGCCGAACCCGACGCGAGAAACGTGAACAGGCTGAGGAAGTACCGCACCGCGATTCTGATCGCGGCGCCGAGCGGGAGCACGTCGCGGTTCACGATGGCGTGGATGTTGCCCCACATCCACCGGCGGCGCTGCTTGAAGTAGGCCTGCCACGTCCACGGGGAGGTGAGCTGGATGTACTCGTGGAAGAAGCCCCAGCGCAGACCGGCCGCCGCCGCGTTGCAGCCGAAGGTGAGATCCTCGGAGGCGAAGATCCGCCAGTCCCAGGTGACCGTCCGCTCGGTGTGGCCGGTGATGGTGAGGCCCTCCCCGTGGACGAACAGCGGCCGCCCGAGGATTCCCTGGAAGGAGGAGCAGTAGGTCATGCAGTTGTGGAACCGCAGGTCATCGATGTGGCTCAGGATGAAGTGCGCGAACGGCCCGCTGCCGTAGTCGATGCGCGGGGCCGTCACGCCCTGGCAGATGTCGTAGTCGGCCGCGTAGGCGGTCTCGAGGTACTCCCACGTCGGAGACGTGTCGTCATCGAGAAACGTGATCTTTGTATCGGCCGTGTCGTAGCCGAGATGCTGGCGGACGATCCGGCTGAACTCCAGGGCACGCGCCTTGTACTGGGCCACGCAGGTGAAGTCGGTGGGCACCGTGATGACCCGGTCCGCCTCGGGGTAGATGTCGCCGTTTCCGGGCTCGTTGGTCACCCAGATCTCGTAGTTCATCGTCATCGGGAACGAGCGGATCTCCCGGATGATCTCGTTGACCCGGTCCTGTTCCCGGCCGACGGTGGTGATCTGGATAATGTATCTCGAGAAGAGATCCCGGTTCTGCCGGAAGGTCGTGTGGAACCACCACTCACCCGCGGCAAGAATGAAGATCTCGATCATGGGCCGGAGGAAGGCCACGAGCAACAGCCAGGGCAGCAGGGTGCTCATCGGGGCGCACCTTCCGTCGCCTCGACGCCACGGGAGTCCCGCGGCTGCCGTGGAAACCGGTCGGGCGACCAGAGCGCACGGGCGGAGGCCAGCCCCGGCCCCGGTTCGGTGGCGCCGCCACCGAACCCGTCACCGAACCCGTTGCCGGACCTGTCCCCGAGCGAGTCAGCGGCTCGCCCGCCAACCAGCTCGGCGACCCGCTCGCCGCTCACGGCGCCGTCGGCGGCCGCGCGGTCGACGAAGCGGCTGTTCATCTCGATGACCGACCGCAGAATCGGCATGTCCACGCCGACACCGGCGGCGAACCCGAGGAAGGCCATGGTGTCCTTCGGCAGGCAGACACCCCCGTACGGCGCGCCGCCCCTGGTCCCGTAGGCGGGGTTGAAGGACGCCTCGGCCGACCGCGAGACCGTCTCGGACACCGCCCCGAGGTCGATCTGAAGACGCTCTGCGACTACGTGCATCTCGTTCCAGAACGAGATCTTCGTGGCGTTGAAGATGTTGTGCGCACACTTGACGAACTCGGCGGTCGTCGGGTCATCGAAGATCCTCATAGTCCCCCCGAAAGGCGCGAAAAGCTCCGCGAGGCGCTCCCGGACCCGCCGGTTACGAGCCCCGATGACGGTCATCCACGGCCAGCGGAAGTCCTCGGCGGCCGACGAGGCGCGCAGGAACTCCGGATTGCTGGCCAGCAGGAACCCGCTGCCCTGACGCAGCCCGGACTCCTGCTCCAGCAGCGGGCCCACCAGCCCCTCGGTCGTGCCCGGATCGACGGTGCTGCGAACAACCACGGTGTGCACGGCGGACGTCTCGCGCAGGGCTCGGCCGAGGCCGCGGGTACCGGCCACGAACGCCGTGAGGTCGTAGCGGCTGCCGGCGTTCGGTGTCGGCAGGGTGAGAAAGACGAGGGAGTCGCCCTCCGATCTCAGGTCGATCTCGGGCCGCGCGTCCAGGCCGATCTCGTTCAGGAATGCGACTCGCTCCGGTGAGACGTCGATGAACGTGACCCGGTGCCCGGCGTCGAGCAGCCCCCTCCCGGTGGCTGTTCCCACGACTCCGGATCCGACGACAAAGATTCGCATCTTCTTCAGCTCCTTGGGGCGCGCTCAGGGCATGGTCGGCCCGGGCGGCGTCGAGCGGGCGCGGACGATGACGTCCGAGAATCCGCGCGTAGGGCGACGGAGAGCCGTCCCGGTCCGCGCGGCGTTGTCGGGGAGTCCGCGTCCCGGTCGGGATGCGCGGACTCGTGAGCCTCGGGCTTTGCGCCCGGTGATTCTCTAAACGATTAGGCGGCGTCGCCGTGGCCGGTCCCGACCGGCCCGCGCTCCGGTGTCCGCCGACCCGCGGCCGGGTGGAGTACGGACGAGGACGCATGTCGTGATGCCCGCGAACGGCGGCGGACCGCCGTTCCCCCCGGGCACGCTCGCGGACACGGACACAATGCCGTCCGCACGCTGCGTTGCCATAACTACTGTTTCCCCCAGTGGTTCGCGGCCGGACCCCGGAACCGACCCCCCAGACACGTTTACCGATCGATGATTACCCCAGAACAGAGCATCCCCAAATACCCCGTCCAAGTGCGGAAGAGTAGCCGATCGGCGCGTGGTTCGCCGCAGAAGGCCGACACCGGGCGTGTTACGCGGGACGACCTTGAAGCGAATTCAGCCACAGAATTACGCGACAGCAGTGCGGCCGGAACGGCCGTTCATCCCTTTCCTGGCGATCCAGGAACTATCTCCGTTCGGGAACCCGTCCGCACTGTGCCGATATCGTGCTCTTCGCCCGACATGCACCCCTTCTCCGGAACGGCGCCGCCCGGCGGCACGGGACGGCGCCGCCGGGGTGTCAGAGGTACAGGCCGGTGTGGCCGTCGCGCTCCGGGGTGGTCGCGGGCATCCGTCCGTCACGAAGGGCGAACAGCTCGGCCAGGGTCGCGGACATCCCGACCCCGGCGTCCGCCGCCGTCCCGAGCCAGGCGAGCGCCTCCTCGCGTGGGAGCGGCCCGACCTCGACCTGGGCGAGGCAGCGGCCCGGCCGCACGATCGCGGGGTGCAGCCGCGCCAGCGGCTCGTTGGTGGTGACCGCGACCAGGACGTCCCGGCCCTGCCCGACCAGACCGTCGGTGAGGTTGAGCAGCCTGGACAGCGCCTGGCCGGAGACGCTGCGGGCGTCGCCGCGCAGCAGCTCGTCGCAGTCCTCGATCACCAGCAGACGCCAGCGGCGCCGGGACGAGTCCTCCGTGCCGCCGCCCGCCGCCCCGCCGCCCGCCGACACTCCGCCCGCCGACACTCCGCCGGCGCCGGGGCTGCCGGGGCCGGCAGCCGCGTCCGCGGTGCCCGCCGGAACCGCCGCGGCCGCGTCCGTGGTGTCCCCGTCGGCCGCCTGGTCGGCTTCCGCGGTGGAGTCCGACGCCGCGTCACCGAGCGCCAGGCTGGTCCCCTCGGCCGGGCCCTCGTCGTCCGTGTCGTCCGACCCGATCGCCACCTCCATGAGGTAGCCGGGGTCACCGAAGAGCGCCTCCGGGTCGAGCACGCAGTCGACCTGGCACCAGCTCCGCCACTCGTGCGCGAGCGCGCGCAGGATCGTCGTCTTGCCGGTTCCCGCCGGCCCGTGCAGGAGGATCAGCCGGCCGACCAGGCTCTCCGGGCGCATGGCCATCAGATGGTCCAGCGGCGCCAGCGTGGTCTCCGCGTAGTTGCGCCGGATCGACCGCCAGGCGGTCGTCGCGGCCCGCCGGATGATCCTCGTCGGCCCGCGCTGGGTGGAGAGGTACCAGAAGCCCATGGTCACGGTGCCCTCGCCGACGGACTCCGCCGTCGCCTGGCGCACCACGCCGTCGAGCACCGTCCGGGCGAGCTCCTCGCTGACCGCCGTCACCAGGACCTCGGCGCTGCCGCCGCGCCAGCGCACCGCGCGGACCGTCCAGCCGTCACCGGTCGCCAGCCGCGAGTCACGGGCGTCCTCGACCACGGTCCGCACGACCTCGGCGTCGACCGGCAGCAGGCTCGCGCCGGGCTTGAGCCGGTCGATGCGCGCGCTGCGGGCCCAGGGCTGGTCTCCCTTGGTGAAGGGGCCGAGCGCGAGCGCGTCGACGACGTCGTAGGGGGTGTCCGAATCGTCGAGGGCGACGACGAAGGGCAACCCCGCCGGGAGCCGGCCGGAGCGCTCACCCCTCACACGATCGCCGTTGGACGAGGAACCCTGCCGCGGAATGGACACGAGACAGATACTCGGTGACGAGTGCTCCTGACACCACCTGGTTCCTCCATTCCGTCGCGGAAGGTGGTGGGAGGCGCCCGGCACACCGCGTCATGGCGGGTCTCGGAATCGAGCCCGCATGGCCTCCCGCCGCGTACCCGATGGTCCTCTCCGCGGCGGGAGGTCCCCGGCCTGACCGTCAGTACCCGTGTGGGTACCACGCAGGAGCCACCGGGTGGCTACGGCCGGGCACCGGGCCCGGGGACGTCCGGCGCCTCGGCACCAGGCTCGGGTGGCTCCGGAGGCCCGAACCTGGCCACCTCGAGCACGGCCCGCAGGAGGTCGAGGAGACGGTCCCATCCGACGAGGAGGGCGGCGGTGTTCTCGCCGGTGACGGGGTCCGACGCGAGCAGGTGCAGGGTCTTCACCACGGCGTAGAGGTACTGCGGGCGCGGGCGCCAGACGGTGAGCTGCGGATAGGTCTCGTCCAGCGCCTGGTGCAGGACGCGGCGCAGCGGCGTGTCGGGGCGCCGCCGAGCCGGGTCGGTGTGATGGAGGATGGTCACCACGGCGTCGATCTCGTCCACGTCCGGCAGCCACATCCCGGCACGCAGCGCGGTCTCGGCCTCGGCGAGGGCCTCGTCCACCGCTGCCACCGGGTCGCCACCGCCGTCGGGCACGGGCGGCGGCGCCCAGTCGTCGTCGTCATCGGTCACCTCACTACCGTCTCTCAACGAAGCCACGATGGGACACGGGGTGATCGGATACACAGTGCCGCCGCGTGGTGGGAGACGCGGCGGAAGACATCGGGAGGCACGATGCGGGGGACCCCGTCCGGCCGGAAGGCCTCTACCTTCCGGTGACAACCCACTTCCGGTGACAACCCACGGTCGACGGAATCGCGAGGCGCCCCAGTGCCCAACCTGCAGCCAGAGAACTCCAGGCCGTTGATCAGCCTGCCACCGTCACTGCGGCCGCCCCCGGAGCCTCCGCCGTCAGCGGAGTCCCTGCCGGAGGCGGCGCCTCATGCTGGTCTCCCCCGTCCCTTCCTGCTCGGCGTGGACGGCGGTGGTACCAAGACCACGGCCGCCGTCCTCGACCTGCGGCGGTCGACGCTGACCACGGCCACCGCGGGCCCGAGCAATCTCGACGTCGTCGGCCTCGACGGCGCCGCCGCCGCGATCATGGAGGCCGTCCGTGGCGCGCTCGGCCAGGCGGGTGCCGCGGCCGACGAGGTGGCCGCCGCGGTGCTCGCGGTGGCCAGCGCCGACACCGACGACAACCAGGAGGCCCTCCGGAGCCGGCTGACCGACCTTCGGCCGGTCGGGAGCACGCTGGTGCTCAACGACGTCGTCGCGGCCTGGGCCTCCGGCACGCTGGGCCGCCCCGGTGTCGCCGTCATCAGTGGTACGGGCAGCAACACCCTGGGGGTCGCCGCCGACGGGCGCACCTGGCGATGCGGCGGCTGGGGGCACCTGCTGGGCGACGAGGGCTCGGGGTACTGGATCGGCCTGCACGGGATGCGCGCGGCCGTCGAGTTCCGGGACGGGCGCGCCCCCTGGTCGGCGCTCGTGCCCCGCCTGCTCGCCTTCTACCATCTCGACCTGGTCGAGAGCGTCGACGATCTCGTCTACGGCAGCCTCGACAAGGCGGGGATCGCCGCGTTCGCCGTCGAGGTCGCCGCCGCCGCGGCCGCCGGTGACGCCGTCGCCCACCGGATCCTGACGGACGCCGGCCGGCTGCTGGCCGACCAGGTCCGCACAGTGATCGACCGGCTCGGGCTGACGGGCGAGTGCCCCGTCTCGCTCGTGGGCGGCACGTTCAACTCCGGGCCGCCGTTCCTGGACGCGTTCACCGCCCGCGTCACCACCGCCAGCCCGGGCGCGCGTCTCGTCCGGCCGCGGATGTCCCCGGCCGCCGGGGCCGTCCTGCTGGCGGCGCGGCTGGCGGGCACCGAGCAGCTGGTGGACTGGTCCGGTATCGGCGATGCCCCGGGCACCCCCACGGAGGAACTGGTCCGCCCGCGCTGACGGAACCGGAACCCCGGGCATGCCTTGAGCATGCCCAAGGCATGCCCGGGGTTCCCAGAGCTTGGGTCAGTGCGCACGGTCAGGACCGCGGTCAGGCGCACGGTCGGGGTCCGGTCAGGGGGAGGGCGTCATGGTCGGCCCCGGCGCCGGGGCCGACGGGGCACCGGACAACGACGGGACCCGCGCGAACGGAGGCGCGGAGGCCGGCGAGGTGCCCGCTGCCGACGGGGCGGTGGAGCCGAACGGGTCCACGGTGCTGGTCGGGTCCACCGTCGCGGTCGGACTGGCGGTGACGTCCGGCGAAGGCGAGGGTGACACCGTCGGCGAGGGCGGGGCCACCGGCGCCGGGGCGGTGGTCGCCCTCGCCCGCGGTGTCGGCGTGGCGCTCGCCTGCTCACTGCTCAGTTCGGTCTTCGCCTGCTCGACCGCCGCGGTGTAGGAACGTGACGCCGGCAGCGACTCGGGCCGTACCAGGATGTACAGCGCGAAGACGGCGACGAGCGCGAACATGAGCAGCAGCGTCGAGCGCTGCACCGGTATCCGGTCGAGAAACCTCATGAGGACGTCGGCGGGGCCGTGTCGAGGTCGGCCGGCACGTGGATCCCGGCGCGCAGCAGCGCAACCGTGATCTTGGCGCGCAGCGCCCGACCGACTTCGAACTGCTTACCCGGGAGGGTCCGGGCAACGACCCGGATCTTGAACTGGTCGAGGTCGATGCTCTCCACCCCCATCACGGTCGGCGCGTCCAGCAGCAGGTCGTGCAGCGCGTCGTCGGCGTACGCCTCGGTACCCACCCGAGTCAACACGTCACTTACCGTAGTAACATCAACACTTGTGGGTATCGGGACGTCCACCACAGCCCGCGCCCAGTCCCGGGACAGGTTCACCACCTGGACGATCTGCCCGTTCGGCGTGATCACCACCTCGCCGTTGGACGTCCGCACGCTGGTGATGCGCAGCGTGACCTCCTCCACCGTGCCAGTGATCGCACTCGGCGCCCCCTGGACTACCAGGCGGACGAGGTCCCCGAAGCCGTACTGCCGCTCGGTGACCAGGAAGAACCCGGCGAGCACATCCTGGACGACGCGCTGCGCACCGAAGCCGAGCGCCACACCGACCACGGTCGCCGGGGCGACGATGCCGGTGACCGGCACCCCGAGGCGCTGGAACACCAACACGACCGCCACGCAGTAGACCAGGGCCAGTGACACCCAGGTCAGCACCTGGACGACCGCGTGGCGATGCTTCGTCGCCTCGGAGCGCACCACCCCGTCGCTCTGGCTCGACTGCTGGTCGATGCGCCGCTCGACGCGGGCACCCACCCAGGTCGCGAACCGGGTCAGCAGGACGGCCGCAATCACGATCATGACGATCTCGAGCCCGCGGCCACGGGCCCACTCGGAGATGTCCGTCAGCGGAGCGGCCGCCGTGATCATGCCGCCGCCACAGTCATGACGCCGACGCGATCATGACGCCGACGCGATCATGACGTCGACGTGGCTCGGCCCGCGTCGGCTTCCCGCAGGCCACACACGCGGCCGGCGGCACCGCGCCAGCAGGTCGGGTATGCCCTCACCCATCCGAACCTACCCGCGGCCCTCCACCCCGACCGCCCCGCCCCACGCCCAGCCCACAAGCCGCAAAGAAATCACCACCTAAGCCCACACTCCAACCAAACAACCCTCAGGGGTTAACCGAACACCTGAAGCAACCAAACCCCGACCCAGAACCCGCCTCACCCCAGCCAGCACCCGTCACGGTTGGTCGGCAGGGCCGGCCCCGGACAGAGCCTGGGACAGGCCGACTCCAGATGTGCGGTCGGCCCCGGGCGGCTGCCGCTGACCAGCTCAATCCGGCATCCCGGTCAGATTCGGAACCCAAGGTCAGGTTCAGCACTCAGCCGACCGCCGCGCCCAGGTCACTCGGACGCGTCGTCACCTGGAGGTTGGTGGTTCGAACGCGGCGAGCATTCGTTCCATTGCCAGGTCGACGCCCTCCCGGTCGCCGGTGGCGAGCAGGTCCAGGAGCAGGCCGCGAGTAGTTGCGAGTGCGAGGCGGGCCTGCGTGCGTGCCGCGGCCGGCGGCAGGCCGTCACGCACCAGGAACTCGGTCATCGGGCCGAGCCAGTCCTCGACGACTCCGTCCAGCAGCGGTTGGGCGTAGGCGCGACCCTGCAGCGCCTGGCCGTAGATCTCGAAGAAGAGGCGCTCGAACGGAGCCAGTTCGGGCTGGCTCAGCCGTCGCCACATCTGGCGGCCGAGCTCGACCGCGGAGGCTGCCGGTTCGCGCTGCATCTCGGCGAACGCGGCTCGTTGCTGTTCCTCCATCGCGCGCACCACCTCGACGAGGAGGCCGTCCCGTGAACCGAAATGGTAAATGATCATGCGATGGCTGGTGCCGAGAGCGGTCGCCAGTTGGCGCAGACTCAGGTCGCCGATCCCGTGCTCCGCCAGGTGCGCGATGACGTCTTCCAGCAGGGCTTCCCGCGCACGCCGCCCCGCGCTGGTGCGCGGACTGTCCGGCAGCTGACCTTGCGACGCCATGTACCAGATGGTACATGTACCACTTGGTACAAGTCGCGGCGCCACCCGGCGCCGGTCGAGAAACCGATCACCCCACAGGAGGCACCCGATGTACTACGAGACCTCGGTGACCATCGACGCCACGTCCGACGAGGTCTGGGCGGTGATGCGGGACGTCGAACGCTGGCCCACCTGGACTCCGACGATGACCACCGTGGACATGGCGGCACGGCCCGCGGCGGTCGGGAGCTCGGGGGCTGACGGCGAACTGCGCGACGGCAGCGTCGTGCGGATTCGGCAGCCCCGGCTGCCCGCGGCCGAGTGGACCGTGACCGACCTGACCCCGGGCTCGGGCTTCTCCTGGATCTCCAGGGCCACCGGCATGACCACGGTCGCCGACCACCGCATCACGCCCGCCGCGGAGGACGGCAAGGTCACGGTGCGGCTGAGCCTGCGGCAGTCCGGGCCGCTGGCGCCGGTGGTGGCGCTTTTCATGGCGCGCCTGGTCCGCCGCTACGTCGACACCGAGGCCCAGTGCCTGCGACAGCACTGCGAGCAGCGGTCCCGCGCCGGCCGGAGCGGCAGCTGAAACGCCGAACCTCACCTGCACGGCCACCGGAATTCAGCCGTCATCCGCGCGAGGCCGCCGGCCCTGGGTGCCTCGCAGCGCGATTCGTGGACTGGCGGGGCGGACCGAGTTACGGACCCAGCCTGCCTCGATCTGATCAGATCAGATCAGATCGAGGCCCCGTAAGCGAAATTCAACCCAGAATTTCGGCATGAGCCCGCGAAACACGGGCACGAATCGATCACATTCCGGATCATCGCCGCCGGAAAACGATCCCGCCGATTCCGCGGACGGCTCTCCTCAGGACCACCCACCGCGAGGGTAGGCCCGGGAGCCCAGGCCGGGCCGCCGGTCCGAGGCCAGAACGCGACGAAGTAGTCAGCCGAGCATTTCTTCTCAGCTATCTCGGGCTCCACGGTCGAGATCTCGGGTCAACCCCCGCTTCCACCGCATCCCGATGACACGCGAAATCGATCCGAAGGCGAGCGGTCGTCAGCGGACCTCAACCCCGCAGGGCGCACGCAGAGTCGCCACGTCAACCCATTGACGCAGGCCAGGACCTTGATCGCGGCATCGGCCCGCCCATTGGACCGCACCGGGACGCGGCCGGGTACCCGTTCGGCCATGTTCGACACCGGGCCGTCGGCGTGAGCGCGGAGACGCCAGGGCGGCCGCCTTTCACCCCGACCGGCCGCCTTGGGCACCTACCCGAATTTGCCTACCCGAATGGGCCAATGAAGCCGAATACCGAGCCCGGCGGCCCACCGACCGACCGCCTCCACACACCTGGACCACACCAGGATCTGACCACGTCAGGCATCCAACCGACTACGCTCCGCCATCTGCCGCCAAGACGAACAAACAGAGTATTTCGGACATTTAGCTGCGGAGCTGAATCGAAAATGCCTGCGGCGCAGCCAACGTCGAAGATCGTCCATGCTGGCCGAGTCGAGGATCCCGATCATCGGCCAGCCGTAGCCGACCACAGATCCGGACTCGCGTAACAAGGTCATCCGCACAGTACGCGATTAACACGGAGGAGCACTCGAACTCTCCCTCGCCCCAGACCCTCCCGGGTTGTGGTGAACCTGGCGTTGGTAGTTTTCTGCGCAAGTCGAGACTGACCGGCAAACGCTGATCCACACCCTGCGCCGGACCGCCGTACTCCCGATAAGGGCGGTTCGACGGGCGCCGTCGGTGAGTGTCATGGCGACTCGTCACAGTCAAGGGAGAAGGATTAATGCGTATCACCAGAATGCGGGCCGTCACGGCCGGCGTTCTCGGCGCGGCCATGACGGCGGCGGCCGTACCGGCCTGGGCCGTTCCCATGCCGACTGCGACCGCGAGCCCGTCCGCCGACATCGCCGAGGGCATCCTCGGCTCGCCGGATCCCACCGCTCCCGCGGGAAGCGGGATAACCGTCAACCTCGATCCGAGCGCCTCGCCGAGTGCCGCACCCGGGGCCACCCCGGGCGTTGGTCCGAGCCCGTCCCCGGGCACCGGCCCGGGCGTCATCATCAGCAGCCCTTCGGCGACACCGACCGGTACCGGCGACGCGACGCTGGACCAGTTCCTGTCCCTGCTCCCGTTCCGGCTCCCCTTCGACCGGGAAATCAACGGCATCGATGACTTCGAGACCAATCCGCTGCGGCTCAGCTACACCTGCACCGGCGCAGGTCCCGCCTGGCGGGTGAGCAACCAGTCGGACGTCGCGTTCGGCTTCGGCTGGTTTGACACCAGCCAGGGCTCCGGCATCTCCACTCTCGGCCCGCGGCAGTCTCTGGAGCTGCCGTCCCACGCCATGGCCGTGATCGCTTCGCCGTGGAACGAGACGACCGGGAACCTCCTGGTGACCGTTCCGGCCGTCGGCGTCTCCACATGCGCCGGGACTCCCGCGCCCGCGGTGATTCCGGGCGGCGGAGTGGGCGCGACGCCGACAGTCGGTGCCGGTGTTGGCGCTGGTGCTGGCGGCGGGACCGGCGGCGGCGGCGTACCCGGTGGTGGGACCGACACGGGCGGCGGCACCGGCGGTGGGACCGGCACCGGCACCGGCGGCAGCGGCGTACCCGGTGGTGGGACCGACACGGGCGGCGGCACCGGCGGTGGGACCGGCACCGGCACCGGCGGCGGCGGTGCACCCGCCGGCGGCGGCGGGACCGGCGGCGGAGGCGGTGGGACCGGCACGGGCGGCGGCACCGGCGGTGGTACCGGCACCGGCACCGGCACCGGCGGCGGCGGCGCACCCGGTGGTGGGACCGGCACGGGCGGCGGCACCGGCGGTGGTACCGGCACCGGCACCGGCGGCGGCGGCGGCGGTGCACCCGCCGGCGGCGGCGGGACCGGCGGCGGAGGCGGTGGGACCGGCACGGGCGGCGGCACCGGCGGCGGTGGCACCGGCGGTGGCGGTAGCGGTAGCGGCGCACCCGCAGGCGGCGGAGGTAGCGGTGGTGGCACACCCGCCGGCGGCGGAAGCGGAGGCGGAGGCGGCACACCCGCCGGCGGCGGCGGCGGCGGCAGTGGCGGCGGCGGCACACCCGCCGGCGGCGGAAGCGGCGGTGGAGGCGGTGGCGGTGGCGGTGGCGGCACACCCTCCGGTGGCGGTGGCGGTGGCGGGCTGCCTATTGCCGCGCCTGCCGCACCGACCGCGGTATCCGCCGTGCCGTACTACGCCGGTTGATCACCGGCGTAAGCCGGGACGCAGTCAGCGGCCGACTGTCGGGATAGCGGCACCGACGCCGCCACCCGGCATGCCTCCCACAGATCATCGAGGGAATGTCGCGGGGGATCCGAAGCAGAGCCCGCAAAGAGCACGGAGCGGCCGAGGTGGGAGGCTTCCAAGATCGGGAAGCCTTCCACCTCGGCTGGCCCGCGGCCGCTGGCGCTCCCTCGTCGCGAGGTCCGGTCGGGCCTATGTCCGTCGGTAGAGTTGCTGGTAGCGGGCGGCAGCGTTCGGGTTCCGGTAGACGCAGCCGGGCCCGAGAGGTCGGTACAGGTTGGAACCGACGTTCCCTGGACCACAGTCGCCGAAGTAGAACTCGTACACCAGCCCCTTCCCCGCATGTTCCAGGAACCAGTCGTACATCCACTGGACGAAGTTGGCGCTGTCGCCTCCTCCGTTCGATCCAGCGCCACTCACGACCCCCACTCGCCGATACCGAACGCCTTGTTGTACGCCGTGGCGAAGTTGTACCAACAGGTCAGTCCGCCAACCGCTGTGGCCTGGGCGTCGAATTCCGCCTTCGTGCGTGACACCGACCAGGCATCGTAGGAGTCCAGACCGACGGTGTCGACCCAGGCGTCGCCCGGATACATGTCGATCGCGTTGTGGCTCGGCGGGTTCTGCGAGTAGTTGGCGTTGAGGCTCCACGACTTTTCGGGATCGGGTTCGGCCGTGGGCCTGATGGCGTCCACCACGTGGCGCCAGCAGTTGATGAAGTCTGTCGGGTTTGTGGCGGACCACGGGAACCAGTTGCCGTTCGCCTCCCGGGAAAGCCGGATGATCGAGTTCTGGCGGCCGAACGCGTTCAGCGTGTTACGAAGTTCCGCCAGTACGAAACATATGCGCCGGTGACGCAGGTCGCATTACTCGCACCGATGTTCTCCGGGAACGGTGAAGCCCCGATTATCAGCCGGCCCGGCCAGGTGGCGAACCTCTGCAGGAGATCGGAACTGACGGCCGCACCGCGAGCGCGGCTCGGCGCGGGTGGCCCGGTCCAGCGGCCCGCGCGAGTGACCAGTCCGGCGGCCCCGCGGTCGTGGGTCGGGTCGGCATCCGCGCCGGTTTCGCACCAGCCGCCGCAGAGCCGCCCCAAGATCATGATTGCCGGTCCGGGGTTGTGACCGACCCGGGGCGGCGCCACGCGCACGAAGCGGGCATTGCGCACACGAAGCGGGCATTGCGCAAATGAAGGGACTACGCCTCGGGGAACGGCCGTTCGGCCCGCTCGGGCTCGCTCGAGGCATCGACGTGGCCGGCGGCGGGGAACAGCCGACCCGGGCGCCCGCGGGCAGGATGGTCCCTGACCTGTCAGCCATCCCGGCTGGTTCGGCAGCCGTCGACGCCGAGGACAACCGCGACCTCACCAGCAATTACCGAGCCACTGACCAAGCCATCACCAGGGACTTTCGAGACATTACTCGGCGAATTCCTGGAACCTCTCCGCCACTACAGCCAGGTTTTCTCCTGGAAAAGATCCGGCAGGAGATCAGATCGCGAGACGGAGTGCGCAATATTTTGTGGCACGCACGTGGTCTGATGATGTGTCGCAGACGGTCGGCCGATGCCGCAGAATGAAATTCTCGGACGCCGATGCCGGTCTCGACACACCCGATTACCGCACCAGGGGTTCACGCTCGGGCAACGTCGTGGACCACCGAACTCCCGGTGCCAGACAAATGGAGTGAAACCTGTGATGGTAAGTGACCGTCAACCAGTCGCGCGCCTCGCGGTGGTGGCCGCCGCTTCCTCGGGGCCGGTCAACCTGAGCAACCCGACGTCAGCGGACGCCTCGGCCACCGCGGCGCGACCACCGTGGCAGGCCCGCCCGGCCGCGACCGCCGTCACCGGGCCACCGGGCGCCCCGGGCCTCCTGGTGTGTGGGAACGCCAGTGGCCTGCTGGCCGGCCTCTGGCAGAGCGGCCGGGACCGGGTCGACGGCTTCCTGTGGCAGGCCGACACGGTTCGCAGCCTCCCCGGGAGCAGCCGTCCGATCGCCATGAGCTCTCTGGGCGTCGTGGTCGGCGAGATGATTGGCAGGCAGGGCCCGCAGGCATTCCGCTGGAGCTACGGCATCCACTCCGCGCTTCCCTACCTGGGCGGCACGGACATCCCGGGAGGGCATTTCAGTATCGCCGTGAGCGTCAACGGCCTGGGCCTGGTCGCGGGCAGCAGCAGCACCGACAGCGGCGATCGGCATGCCTGTCTGTGGCGGGAACACATCAGCGAGGACCTCGGCACCCTTGGCGGCCCGGAGAGCTCCGCCGCCGCCGTCAACGACCTCGGCCTGGTGGTCGGTACGAGTCAGACGCGCAGCGGGGCCGACCACGCGTTCGTGTGGTCCGACCGCCGTATGCATGACCTCGGCACCCTCGGTGGCACCTGGAGCAGTGCGTCCGGCGTGAACAACGCCGGGCTGGTCATCGGGAGCAGCGGCACGGCGGACGACCGGACCCACGCGTTCTGCTGGCAGAACGGAACAATGACAGATCTCGGGACACTCGTTGGAGATGAGCACAGCGAAGCCGTCGCGGTGAACAATGCCGGCCAGGTGCTCGTGCGCAGCTACGGCGGGGGAGTTCGGGCATTCCTCTGGTCCGGCGGCGACCTCACCGAGATCCACGGTTTCGGCGAGGGTTGGGTCGACCCGGCCGGGCTCAACGACTCCGGCGTGGTCTGCGGAACGGTCGAGCTCCCGGCCGGGGACGGGCATGCGTTCCGCTGGCGGCACGGAGTGGTCACCGATCTCGGCACCCTCGGCGGGAGGCAGAGCTCGGCCAGTCACGTGACGGCCGGTGGAGTCGTTCTCGGTGAGGCGGTGAGCGTCTCGAGCCCCGTCCCCCACGCCGCCTTCTGGACACCGTAGTGGTGCCTGAGAGCGGCGGTGCGCCGCATGCCACGGCGAGCGGCCAGCGTGGCGACGCCGGCACCGACTACAGACCAGCAGAACGGCCCCGGCGCTCCGACGCCGTCCGCAACCAGGAGCGCCTGCTGACCGCGGCGCGGGCGGTCTTCGCCGAACTCGGCACGAACGCACCGTTGAACACGATCGCGCGACGCGCCGGGGTCGGCCCGGCGACGCTCTACCGGAACTTCGCCAACCGCGAGGACCTGATCGAAGCCGTGTACCGCGAGGATGTCGCCGGGCTCCGCCGCCAGGCGGACGAGCTGGGCGACCGGCTCCCGCCCGGCGCAGCGCTCGCCGCCTGGCTCAGGCAGCTCGCGAGGCACCTCCTGGCCCGGCAGGGGGTCTTCGTCCTCGAGATCGAGGGCCCGCCAATCGCTCCGCTACCGCGGGCGGCGCCGCCCGCCTCCCCCGCCACCCCGCTCGGTGACGCCGGAGCCGGAGTGCTCGCCCGTGCTCAGCGCGCCGGCAGCGCGCGCGCCGATATCACCGTGGACGACCTGGTGGCGGTCACGGCCGCGCTCGTGTCGGCGCTGGGCCCTGGCGGCGGCGAGCGAAATTCCGGCACGCCCGAGGCCCAGCCGGCCGCCGGCGAAAAGGGAGAAATCAGCGTCCAGCATTCACAAGATCATGATACAGGCGCATATCTTGACCGGCTGCTGTCACTCGTCGCGAACGGCTGGCAGATTAGCGACCGCGGCGGTCATCCCTAGCCGTGCTTCGAAGGCGGTGCGTGGCGCGGAGAGCATCCCCGCGGTAGGCGGGCCTCCACGGCGCGGGCACGCATCGACCGTCTCGTAACTGGAGTCTTCCCTCAAATGATGATCAAGTGCAGGCCACTGTGATCCGCTCCGGGGCCGGAGAAGTCCGGCCCGCTCCAGGTCGACTGCGCGAGCGGCGCGATATCGCCAGGTACGGCGACGATGACGGTCCCGTACTTGCCGAGGATGTCCATAATAGTTGACCTGATCCGAATAAATTCGACACCCGTGTGCCCGACGTGCACCGGGCAGAGGTCGCCGCTGTCCAGACGCGCTATTCCGTCGGGTATCTGCTCGCCGGCGGCGACCTGGGACCGGTTCTCCATCCGCCATTGCCGTTCGCTGAGCCAGCCCACGACGACCAGGTCGGGGAGACCGTCGCGCTCCAGCCGCAGCCGCGCTCGCGCCACCATCGCATGGTGGACAGCCGCCGCGGCCGCGCCCGGTGCCGCCACGGGTGAGGCTCTGTCACCGGTGCTGACGAGCCTCTCCCCGTCCGGCGTCAGACGGACGAGGCGGCCCTGGTTGGCGAGCACCGGCTCGGCGTATGCGACCCCGGCGTTCGCCCAACGGGTCACGATCGACCGTGCCGCGTTCTTCGAGATGAGCCGAGCGGGGTTGAGCACGTCAGGCAGGTCGGTCTCGAAGACCGCATGCATATCGAAGATCCACTCGAGCGCGTGCAGATCGCGCGTGTTAAGTCGAACCGTCCCCTGGTCGGCTCTCCTCCTAGGTATCCGAGTAGCCACCGTTCCTGCTGCCTCCACGCACTCGCAGTACACCGGACGGAAGTAGATTCCCAGAGGACTTTTGACCCTGAGAGCCATCACGATCCCGATGAGACAAGAGTACATGGCAAGGAGACAGCGGTGAGGAGACGAGCGACTGGCGGTCGTGCGACTTCGCCGGCTGGCCAGCAGATAACCGGCGACCGACCGGCTCCTGCCAATCAGGCCGGCATTCAAAGCGCTAAGATGCAACGTCGCGATGACGGCCGAAACACGCCCACGCGGAACTGATTATTTAAATCAGGCACAGATTTTCAGGAACCGGATGGGAACTCGTCCACATTGTCCGGAATTTTTGAGGTACCAGCATACGCCTGGGCCACTTTCCGCGCGGCGAGCTGCCGAACTTCAGGGAGGATCGCGCCTGACATAGTTAGCCCATTGCCCATGTTTACCCGTAAGCAAACGCACCTCATTGGCGTTAACCCGGCACCCCTCGAGGCCGTTCGCGGCTGGTCGACGTCGCGCTTGCCCACAGCGTCGGGCCGGTACCGCGCGGTCCAGGCCGCCATCTCATCGCGGTCCCAGATCCTCATCGGACGCGACGCTGCAAACGGGGCGGGGAACGATGGCCGGCGCGAGAGCTGATCAGCGCGTGCCCGAGAGACGCCGAGTCACTCGGCAATGTCCCGCAGGTTCACAATCCCGGCCACACTCAACACCGTAGAACCAGCATCGCTGCTACCGGTAACACCGCTAGCCTCTCGGAGCGTCACACGCAATCCGGGAGGTCCGTGCCAATGTGGCTTTGCGCGCATAGAACGCACGACCGCACCGCCGGCACGGCTGCGACAGGCGGACAAGGCGGCCGGGCGCTGCGCCGCCCGATCCCGTTTCGCCACGGACCGCTCCGCGGCCACGACGCCGTCCTCGGCGGCCACCGCTCCCGCTCAGCTCAGGTACCGGCCGGGGACGCCGCCAATCGCACCACAGTGATCGATAGAAAGATATCCGGCCGGACGTGCTTCGATCTGTTCCACACCTGCCTCGGCCGGCCCGACGCCGGAAGAGCGGCCCGGCGCGCTTCCACGCGACGAAGATGGCGATCAGCAGGGGTCCGGCCGGTCTGGCTGATCCCGGCCGATCCACGCGAGCAGGGCGCCCAGCGACGGCAGGCAGACAACAGCGAGGACTGTGGCCAACAGCCATCCGGCGAAAACATCAGTGGGCCAGTGCACCCCGAGGTAGATCCGGCTGAGCCCCACAGTGAACGCCCAGATGCCCGGGACCGCGACAGCCGCGACCCTGGTGGAGCGCCTGCGGGCCCGGCGGTACAGCACCGCGGCGAGACCCGCGGCCACCAGCGCCGAGGTGGTCGTGTGGCCGGACGGAAACGCGAAGCCGGACGGATAGGTTATCCAGTGTGCCACCGGCGGTCGCGCCCGACCGACGATGACCGCCAGCGAGGTCCTCAACAGCTGTCCCAGCAGCAGCGCCACGACCCCTGCGACGGCGCCCAGCCACCACCGCCGCCACCGCGACACCGCCAGGGCGCCAGCGACCGCGGCAAGACAGTAGGCGCAGGCACCGACGCCGGTGTCGGTGACGGCGACCGCGACATCGGACAGCCCGGGGTCACGGTGAGCCAACACCCATCGGTGCCACCCGGCATCGAACCCGAACGGCGTTCCACTCCGGAGGACGACGGCGCCCAGCAGCACCGTGAGCAGGACCCCCGCCGCTCCGGCGACGGTGTACCGGATGGTCTCGGTGCGGGCCCGCTCCGAACCGGGCAGGCCCACCACCCGGTCAGAGGTCGAACGCACCGGTTGCCCGCCGGGTCGACGCATGTCCGCCAACAGGAGTCTCCGTCGGCACATCGGTGATCATCACATGGGTCGCCGGCAGGGCCCGTCGGGACACGATGGCCCCCGCCTTGATGTCAGGCGCCGCGACACAGCCGATGATGATCGTTTTCAACGGTCCTGTTCCCCGGTCGAGCCTTATCCGTCGGTCGTTCGCGACTGGTTTTTCGCGGCCGTTGCCTGCGCGCTTCCTCCTTCCGCGGCCGAGCTTTCGCGTTCGGTTCCGCGGTCGTTTCGGGCCCCGCGACACGCCTCGACCGAAGAGCGCGTCCCGCCCGCCGGGTGTGCCCCGTCCGAAGACCGCGCCTCGCCCGAAGACTAGGACGGCCAACATGTGAGGACGATGTGGGACGGCCCTCCCCTATCACCATCAGCTCCCCGCTGTATGACTGCTCCGCCAGGTCGTGAAACTGGCCGGAACCCCGCTGTGCTGACCGGAAGCAATAGCCAGTAGGTGTCTTTCCCGGCTGGCCGCCGTAGACAGGCAGGAAGCGGCATCCGGATGGCATCCGCGTACCGCGGTACCTGGGCTGTCGGCCCTGGTACCGCGGTACCAGGGCCGGGCCCGAAGATCGGACCGCGGTATGACGAATCGTCTCGGGCCCACGCCTAGCGTCTCCCAGCAGGACGCCGGGAACCCGGCGGACAGGTCTGAGAGGGAAGCGATGATCGAGGCGCGACAGCTGACCAAGCGATACGGGCCGAAGACAGCCGTCGACGGTCTGGACTTCACCGTCCGGCCGGGCTCGGTGACGGGATTTCTGGGGCCGAACGGCGCCGGTAAGTCCACCACGATGCGAATGATCATTGGATTGGACGCGCCGACCGCCGGCTCGGTGACGGTGAACGGCCGGGAGTACGCGAAGCACGCGGCTCCGCTGCGGGAGGTCGGCGCGCTCCTGGAGGCGCGGTCCATCCACCCCGGACGAACGGCCTTCGACCACCTGATGGCCCTCGCGTACACCCACGGCATCCCCCGCGCCCGGGTGGACGAGATGATCGAGCTGACGGGCCTGGGTTCGGTGGCCCGCAGGCGCGCCGGTGCCTTCTCGCTCGGCATGGGCCAGCGGCTGGGCATCGCCGCGGCGCTGCTCGGGGACCCGCAGACCGTCATGCTGGACGAGCCGGTCAACGGGCTCGACCCGGAGGGTGTGCTGTGGATCCGGAATCTGCTCACCGACCTCGCGGCCGCCGGGCGGACCATCTTCGTCTCGTCGCACCTGATGAGCGAGGTGGCGCTGGTCGCCGACCATCTCATCATCGTCGGGCGCGGGCGGGTCCTGGCTGACACCACCGTGCAGGAGCTGGTCCGGCAGGCCGGCGGCGACACCGTGGCGGTCGCCAGCGCCGACCCGGCGCGGCTGCGCGGCCTTCTGGCCGGTCCCGGGGTCGAGATCACGGCGACCACGGGGTCGGAGCAGTTGAGCGTGACCGGCATGTCGGCCCGCGAGATCGGGACCAGAGCCGCTGAACACGGCATCGCGCTGTTCGAGCTCACCGCCCGGACGGTCTCCCTGGAGGACGCCTTCATGGCCCTGACCAAGGACGCCGTCGAATACCATTCCGAGACGACCGTGGCGAGGGCGGCATGACCACCATCACTGAGACCCGGCCCGTACCCGCAACGCCGTCCCGGACGGCCGGCTCCGGTCAGAAGGTGACCGGCCGGCGGGTGCTGCGTTCCGAGTGGGCCAAACTGTGGTCGCTGCAGTCGACCTGGATCACGCTGACCCTCGGGCTGCTCTTCCTGTTCGCGGTCGGCATCATCGCCGCGGTGCAGTACAGGTCGATGACCGGGCCGGGCAAGCACCTGGACCCCGGCCTCGCGGATGCCACCACCCAGAGCCTCGCCCTGTTCGGCGTGCCGTTCGCGCTGGTCGCGCTGGGCGTCCTGGGGGTGTTGACGACCTCGGGCGAGTACACGTCCGGCATGATCCGGTCCACGCTGGCGGCCGTCCCGCGCCGCCTGCCGGTGTTGTGGGCCAAGGCCGCCGTCCACGGTCTGATCGCCTTCGTCCTCAGCGTGATCGGTGTGTTCGTCGCGTTCCTCGTCGCCAGCGGGATCCTTTCCCGCACCCCCATCGCCATGAGCGTCACCGACGGTGGTGTCGTGCGCAGCCTGCTCGGCGCGGGCCTCTACCTCGGCCTGGTCGCCGTGATCGGGGTGGCGCTGGGCGCACTGCTGCGCTCGACCGCGGGCGGGATCTCGGCCCTGGTCGGCACGTTCCTGCTGGTGCCCAGCCTGATGTCGCTGCTGCCGAGGTCCTGGCGGACCGACGTCACCCCGTACCTGCCCAGCAGTGCCGGCGAGTCGGTCTTCGCCCTGCACCACACCGCCGGCACGTTGTCGGCCGGTGCGGGGCTGCTCGTCCTGCTCGGCTGGACGGCTCTCGTCCTCGGCGGGGCCGCGCACCGGCTCGTCCGGTCGGACGTCTGATCCTCCGGTGCTCGCGGTGAGCGACGACGACGCGGCCGGCGGGCTCGTGGGACATCCCGCGACCGCCCGGTTGTTCCACGCCGGACAGCGGGTCCGGCAGTGGGACACCGCACGCCCCTGGGCGCTGGACACCGCCGTCGTGGTCACGATCTTCCTCGTGTTCTGCCTGCCCGCCCTCCCGCACGACGGGGACCCTCCGGACACGCCGATCCCCTTCGTCTGGCCGCCGCTGGCCGAGATGCTGCTGTTCCAGGCCGCGCTGCTCGTCCCGCTGTGGTGGCGGCGCCGCGCCCCGCTGGCAGCGTTCCACGCGGTCATGGCGGCGTTCGTCGTCGAGCTGGCCGTCGGTGTCCTGCTGCGCGCCGACGTCGCGCTGCTGGTCGCCGTTTACAGCCTGGTGCTCCACGCGCCGCTGCGGCGCCTGCCGTGGGCGGTACCCGCGTCGATCGCCACGTTCGTGCTGCTCGTGATCCGCCTGGCCACGGTGCTGCCGGTGGGGGATCTGATTTTCCTGCTCCTCAGCATCGGCGTCGCGGCCGCCGCGCTGGGGTTCGCGGTGCGCATCCGCCGCGCGCAGCTGGCCGCGCTGCGCGACCGGGCCCGTCAGCTCGAGATCGAGCGGGACCAGCGCAGCAGACTCGTGGCGGCCAGCGAGCGCGCCCGGATGGCCCGCGAGATGCACGACATCGTCGGCCACAGCCTCGCAGTGATCATCGCGCTGGCTGACGGCGGCGCGTACGCCGTGGACGTCGCGCCCGAACGCGGCAAAGAAGCGCTCAACCTGATCGGCGACACCAGCCGCCGGTCGCTCGGCGAGCTGCGCCGCGTCCTCGGCGTACTGCGGGAGCGTGCCGAGGCGCCCGATCTCAGCCCGCAGCCGCGCATCGCCGATCTCGACTCGCTGTGCCGGCGCGTCCGCGCGGCCGGGCCGCAGGTTGAGTACCAGAGCGCCGGTGAGCTCGATGCCCTGGATCTCGGGGTGCAGCTGGCGGCGTACCGCATCGTCCAGGAGGCGCTCACCAACATCCTCAAGCACGCCGGCCCGCGCACCCGGGTGCGCATGGCGCTGCGCATCGACGGCACCCGGCTTCGGATCATGATCCGGGACACCGGCCCACCCGACGCCGCCGACCGGCCCGCTCCCCCCGGCGAGCCGGGTCACGGCCTGATCGGAATGCGGGAACGCGCTGGGCTCTACGGCGGCACCGTCGCGGCGGGCCCCGCCCCGGGCGGAGGATGGAGCGTGGCAGCCGACCTCGACCTCACCCCGCACGAAACCCCACCGCACGAGCCCGAAGGCGACCCCACATGATCAGCGTGCTCATCGTGGACGACCAGCCCCTGCAACGCCTCGGCTTCCGCATGCTGCTCGAGAGCAACCCCGACACGGAGGTGGCCGGCGAGGCCAGGAACGGTTCGGACGCGGTACGGCAGACGGCGGACCTGCATCCCGACGTCGTCCTGATGGACGTCCGCATGCCAGGCATGGACGGCATCGAGGCGACCAGGCGGATCGTGGCCGGCGGCGGCCGCTCGCGCATCCTCATGCTCACGACCTTCGATCTCGACGAGTACGTGCACGCCGCGCTTCGCGCCGGCGCCAGCGGCTTCCTGCTGAAGGACGCCTATCCCGAGGAGCTCCTCGCCGGCATCCGGGCGGTCGCCGTCGGCGACGCGGTCATCGCGCCCGCCCTCACCAGGCGCCTGCTCGACGCCTTCGCACAGCATCTCGGCGATGCCCTTCCCGACGGGGAGCGGGCCGCCGACCCGCGCCTGGACACGCTGACCGAACGGGAACGCGAGATCCTCGTCGCCATCGGCCACGGCTGGACCAACGGCGAGATCGCCGAGCGGCTGGTCCTGTCCGAATCGACCGTCAAGACCCACGTGGGCCGCGTACTCGCGAAGATCGGCGCCCGGGACCGGGTGCAGGCCGTCATCTGTGCCTATGACCTTGGCCTGACCCGCCCGCAGGCCCGCGCCGAAACCGCCCGGGACCGCAGAACCGACAATCGGCAATAAACGGGCGAGACAGGCCACACGCCGCACAATTAAATTAACATCAGGTGGACGGGTATCGCCCACTCGGACCGCAAATGGACTCGGACTGTCAACAGCCGGGGATGAAAGACGGCGATCTGGCGATCGTACGATAGGAACCGGCTCGGCGCTCTCCGACCTGGTTTCGGCGGGGGCGAGAATCAGGATCGTCGAACTGCACGACCGCACGTGTCCGGAGGCCGTCCATGCTCCCATCAATCCTTGACATAACCCCGGGAGAAATCGCGTCCATCGACGCCGACGAATACATCGGCGCCCTGATGCGATGGCATTTCTCGGAGGAGACCGGTAGCCCGTACTGGTTGCGCCGGTCCCGGAGCCTGGATTTCGACCCGATCGCCGACGTCCGGACTTTCACCGATCTCGTGCTCTTCCCGAACGTCGTCAACGAGTTCCGCGATGTCCCGGTCGAGGACCTGGTCCCAAGGGGGCTGACCGGCGCGGACCGGGTGATCGCGGGAATCTTCGAGAGCGGCGGGACGACCGGCGCCCCGAAAAGATTCGTGATGTTCGAACGCTGGGCCGAGTTCGCACTTAGCTGGGACGAGTTCCATTACAGCGACCTGGGGACGACGAACATCCTGGCGGTCGCGCCCAGCGGGCCGCACATGTTCGGCGACTTCGCCAGCAGGAGGGCACGCCGCCACAACGGCGTGAGGTTCACCGTCGACCTCGACCCCCGGTGGATCAAGAACCTCATAGCCCGCGGCGCTCTGGAGGAGGCCGACCGCTACGCCGAGCATCTGGTCGACCAGGCGGCGCACATCCTTACCAGCCAGTCCGTCGGAATCCTGGTCACGACTCCACCGCTGCTCGAGCGGATAGCGCGGCGCGCGGAGCTCGTCGAGGTCATCAACAAGAACATCCGGTTCATCTGCTGGAGCGGCGCGCACATGGACGCCGACTCGCGCGACATCTTCCGGCGGGAGGTATTCCCCGGAATCCCCCTCAAGGGCCTTTACGGGAGCACGACGGTGCTCGGTATGTCCCGCGAGCGCCCGCAGGAGGATTCCGACGAGCTCGCGGTGTTCGATCCGCCCAGCCCGTACATCACCTTCCAGGTGGTGGATCCCGGGACCGGCGCGGAGGTCGGGTTCGGCGAGCGCGGCCAGGTCGTGATGAACCACCTCACCAAGTACGCGCTGGTGCCGAACAACCTCGAGCGGGACACGGCGGTCCGGGTCGAGCCGCTGACCGGAGCGCTCGGCTGCGCCGTCGCCGACGTCGCCCCGGTCACCACCTTCGACAGCCAGGCCGTCATCGAAGGGGTCTACTGATGGACGAGCAGATCCACATCGACGCGCTCGGTCCGACCGGGCCGTACCGCTCCCGCGAGCGCAAGCCGCTCACCGCGCTCTCCGGGGAGCACATCGGCGAGATCAGCCAGGTGCCGACGCTCTACGTGCGCCGGGCGCTGGCCGCGATGCGCGCGGCGCCGACCGTGCCGGCCGCCGAGCGGTTCGCCGCGCTCGACAAGGCCGCCGACCTGTTCACCGGCGCCGCCGTCGGCGGCCTGCACCCCGACGACTACGCCCACCTCGTCTCGCAGGCGTCGGGTGTGCCGCTCGGCGTGGTCCGCCAGTCGGTCGAGTGGGTCGCGGAGGTGCTGCGTTCCCAGCGGCGCACGGTCGAGCTGGCGATGCCCCGAGGCGCGGTCGCCGACTGGCGCGACCCGGCCACGACCACCGGTTCCGCGGTCTGGACCCGGCGCGGGGACCTCTTCGCCGTCCACGCCGCCGGCAACACCCCGGCCGTGCACGGGCTGTGGCCCGAGGCGTTGGCGCTGGGATACAAGGTCGCGCTCCGGCCGTCGTCCCGCGAGCCGTTCACCGCCTTCCGGCTGGTGAGCGCCCTGCGCGACGCCGGTTTCCCGCCTGCGGCGCTGACCCTGCTGCCCACCGACTACGCGGCCGCGGACGTCATCGTCGCCGAGGCCGACCACGCGATCGTGTACGGCGGCCAGGACGTCGTCGACAAGTACCGGGCCAACCCGCGCGTGCTGACACAGGGGCCAGGGCGGTCGAAGATTCTCGTCACCGCCGAGGTCGACTGGCGGGAGAAGATCGACGTCATCGCCGGCTCGGTCAGCCACCTGGGGGGAACCGCCTGCACCTGCGCCACCGCCGTGCTCGTCGAAGGTGACCCCGAACCGCTGGCGCGGGCGCTCGCCGAGCGGCTGGGCCGGATTCCGAGCCTGCCGCCCGACCACCCCGACGCGATCCTGACGGTGCAGCCGACCGCCACGGCGACGCAGCTCGACCGCTACCTGCACACCGTCGCCGGTGACGCGCACGCGCTGCTCGGCGGGGACACCATCGTCGACGACCTTCCCTCGGGCGGCTCGGTGCTGCGGCCGGCGGTGCACCTGGTCGCGTCGAGCACGGCCCCCCAGCTGAACGTCGAACTGCCGTTCCCGTGCGTCTGGGTCGGCCCCTGGCAGGAGCGGGACGGCGTCGCCCCGCTGCGCGACTCCCTCGTCCTCACCGCGATGACGACCCGGACGGACCTCGTCGACACCCTGCTGGACGAACCGTCGATCACCAACCTCTACCTCGGGGACAACCCCACGACCTGGCTGCGCCCCGGCATCCCGCATGACGGCTACCTCGGCGAGGTCCTGATGCGTAGCAAGGCGATGATCCGCTCCGGTCCGTGAAGCCCCCCGCTGGCAACCACAGCCGACAGGGAGGGTCGAGGGCCTCCAGGGAACTCAGGCGACGGGGCCGGCGCCCGCCCGTCCAGGATCTCGACGGCACGCGCCGCGCGGCCGCGGAGCGGCCCCCGGGTGGCGGAGCGGCCCCCGGGTGGCGGAGCGGCCCCCGGGTGGCGGGGCGGAAGCTCGCCCCGCGCGATAGGGCCGCCGCGATGTGAGTTCGATGTGAGCCCGCGTTGCCGGGCGAGGCCGTCCGTACCCAGTGGAATACGACGTCGCCATTGACGGCTGGAGTAGCGAAAGGGCCAGTCACAGCGAAGGGACGGGGCCGTGGCGGTTGACGTCGGCGGAATCGGAGTATGGCGGGCTTCGTTCTACTGGCCTGGCGACGCCGGGCAGCACGCGGAGATCGCCGCGGAGCTGGAGGATCTCGGGTACGACGCGATCTGGATCGGTGCCTCCGCCGGTGACCTCGCGCTGCCGGAGACACTGCTGGACGCGACGTCACGGATCGCGGTGGCCACGGGGATCGTCAACGTCTGGACCGAGCCGTTGGACCAGGTGGTCGCCAGCTACGCCCGCGTATCCGGGGCCCACCCCGACCGACTGCTTCTCGGCATCGGTGCCGGGCACGCCGCGAACGTCGAGCCGACCGGGCAACGCTACGAGCGGCCGTACCGGAAGGTGGTCGACTACCTGGACGGCCTCGACGCGGCGAAGACGCCGGTCCCCCGGGAGAACCGTGCGCTCGCGGCGCTCGGCCCGCGGGTTCTCGCGCTCGCCGCCGAGCGCACGGCGGGCGCGCATCCCTACCTCGTCCCACCGGAACACACGCGGCGGGCCCGAGAGATCCTCGGGAGCGGTCCGCTGCTCGCCGTCGAGCAGAAGGTCGTCCTGGAGACCGATCCGGAGCGGGCTCGCACGATCGCCCGCGCCACGGTGAACCGCTACATGACCCTGCCGAACTACACCAACAATCTCCTCCGGCTCGGCTTCACTCCCGACGACTTCGGAGGCGGCGGCAGCGACCGCCTCGTCGACGCGCTCGTCGCCTGGGGTGACCTCGACGCGGTCCTCAGCCGCGTGCGGGAGCACCAGGACGCGGGCGCGGACCACGTGTGCATCCACGTCCTCACCGAGGACCCGACGACTGTTCCCCGGCCGCAATGGCGCGCCCTCGCCACCGCACTCGACCTGGTTTCCTAGCGGCGCTGCCCAGCGCGGCGCTGAAGGTCCGCCCAGGTACGCGATTCATCCCGGCCAGTGTCACGATTCCCGGCCGGTCGCCGCAAAGGATTTTCCGGGGCGGTCACCCAGACCACAACGCGGGAGGCCGTCTACCAGGCCTTTTCCGTCATCAACGCCGCCAGCGGCGAGCAGGGCCGGCACGAGTCGCCTTTCCGGTGTTCCGCGGAGTGAGCGACTGCCTTGTCGGTGGTCACTGGCTGGCGAATAATCGATCAGTAACCTGAGCGATCCGCCGGTCAGGTTCCGGGCAGTTCGGGGGGTGGAGAAGGCGGCCGTGCGCGATCGGGCGGGCGGGCGGCTCCTCCCGGGGACGGCGGCCGTGGGAGAGGCACCCGGCGGCGCCGCGATCGACGGCGCCGCCGCGCCCGCGGCGGACCACCGGCGCAAGCCCGCGGCGTCCATGACCGGAAACGGGGACGACCTCCGCCGGAGATACGGGGTGCCGGCACTCGCCGTGGTGGGCGCGGTCATCGGGGCGGTGGTGCTCTGGCTTTCCGACGGCGGTCGGGACGAGGACACGACAAGCACCCTCTTCTCCGGCCTCGTCGGCGGGCTCTACCTGCTGACCGGTTCCGTCACGCACCTGCGCCGACCGGGTCGGCTGGGGTTGCGCATGGTGATGGTCGGCATCTCCTGGTTCGCCGAGGACCTGCAGGTCTCGAGCTACCCGGTGCCGCACACCGTCGGAATGTTCTTCCGGTGCGTCGCCTCGGGATGTCTCGTGCACCTCCTGCTGGCCTTCCCCGAGGGGCGGCTGCGGACGCGCACCGAGCGGGCGGTGACCGGCGGGGTGTATGTGTTCGTGCTCGTCCTCGTGCCGCTGGGCGTCCCCTTCTACCGGTCGTTGACACCGAACCTGCTGCTCGTCGCCAACCTGGCCCGGATGCAGGACCTGCTGGTCGACAGCACGCAGGTGGTGTTCGCCGTCATCGTCGGCGCGCTGCTCGTCCGGCGTTGGTTCGTCGCCACCCCGCCGGCCCGCCGGGTGCTCGCGCCGGTGTACGGCGTCGGGCTCGTCGGGAGCGTCGCGTCGCTGCTCCACCCGGCGTTGACCGGTTCGACCGCGCTGCTGATCAACGAGGTCGCCCACCTCGCCACCCTCGGGCTCCCGGTGGCGTTCCTGGCCGGTGCGCTGCGCGTCCGGCTCGGCCGCACGGCCGTCGGGGACCTCCTCCTGCAGCTGCCGCAGATGCCGCCGACCGAGCTGCGCCACCTGCTGGCCCGCGCGCTCGGCGACCCCACGCTGCGCATCGCGTACCCCCGCCCGGACCATGCCGGTTCGGACGCCGGTTCCACCGACGGATACCTGGACGCCGACGGGCAGCCCGTGACGCCCCGCCCGGATGACGCGGTGACCCCGGTCCGGCGCGGCGTGCGCGTGGTCGCCGTGCTCCTGCACGACCCGGCGCTGCGCGCCGACCGGCACGTCCTGCACGCCGTGACGGCGGCCGCGGCGCTGGAGCTGGACAATCAGCGGCTCGCCGCTGAGGTGCGGGCCCAGCTCACCGAGGTCCGGGCATCCCGGGTCCGCATCGTCGCAGCGGCCGACGAGCAGCGCCGCCGGATCGAACGCGATCTGCACGACGGCGCCCAGCAGCAGCTCGTCACGGCCGCGCTGATCCTGCGGCTGGCGCGGGACCGGCTCGGCCCGGCTCCCCCCGACCCCGAGCTCGGCGTGCTCCTGCGGCGGGCCGCCGACGGGCTGGAGGCGGCGGTCACGGAGCTGCGCGAGCTCGCCCGCGGCATCCATCCCGCGGTGCTCACCGAGGCCGGGCTGCTGCCCGCGCTGCGGACGCTCGCCGCCCGCTCGGCATACCCCGTGCAGGTCGTCGACGGGCCCGCGTTGCCGCCGCTGCCGGACCAGGTGGCCGCGACGGCCTACTTCGTCGCCGCCGAGGCGGTGACGAACGCGGCGAAGCACGCCCGCGCCAGCCAGATCCACGTCCACGCCCGGGCGTCCGGGAACCGGCTGCTCGTCACCGTCGCCGATGACGGCGTCGGCGGCGCCGACATGAACGCCGGAACGGGCCTGCTCGGGCTGCGCGACCGGACCGCCGCGCTCGACGGCAGCCTGGTCGTGCGCAGCCTCCCCGGCGCCGGGACGTCCGTCCACGCAGAGTTGCCTCTGGAGGGCTCTTGACCACCGCCACCACTCCATCCGCCCCGGCCGCGGGGGTACCGCGCATCGTCCTCGCCGACGACGCCTCGCTGTTCCGGGCGGCGCTCGCCGAGCTGCTGGAACGCGACGGGTGCGCAATAGTCGCGCAGTCCGGGAACGCGGACGAGCTGCTCGACGCCGTCGAACGGCACCGCCCGGACCTCGCGGTCGTCGACATCCGGATGCCGCCCGGCTACCACCTGGAAGGGCTGCGCGCGGCCGTGCGGCTGCGGCGGAGCCATCCCGGGACGGGCGTGCTGCTCCTGTCACAGCATCTGGAGGTCGCGCACCTCGACGAGCTGGTCGGGCATACCGCGCGCGGTGTCGGCTACCTGCTGAAGGACCGGGTCACCGGGCCCGGCTTCCTGGATGCCGTGCGCCAGGTGGCGGCGGACGGCTGCGCGTTCGACCCCGAGGTCGTCCCGCTGCTCGTCGGCGGCAGGAGCGGCCGGCGCGACGAGCTGGCCGCGCTCAGCCCGCGGGAGCGGGAGGTCCTCGCGCTGATGGCGCAGGGCCGGTCCAACAACGCGATCGCCGACGAGCTGCACCTCACGACCCGCACCGTCGAGACGCACGTCCGCGGTGTCTTCCAGCGGCTCGCGCTGCCCGACGAGGCCGAACACAACCGCCGTGTCCTCGCGGTGCTCGCCTACCTGCGCTCCGCTCGACGGGCCACGATCAGCGCCAGCGCGGCCGCCGACAGCGTCGACTTGGGGAGGAACCCGGCGGCGGACGACCGCTCGACCGCGTCGCCGTAGTGCTCGGCGTCGCGCACCGAGCAGAACACCACGGTCGCGTCGGGGGCCGTGCGGCGTAGCGCCCGGCAGACGCTGAACCCGTCCATGTCGGGCAGGGCGATGTCGAGCAGTACCACGTCGGGGCCCGCCTCGGGCACACCGGCCAGCGCCTCGGCCCCGGTCCCGGCGTCGCCCACCACCTGGTAACCGCCGCTCTCCAGGAGCGCGCGGGCGACGGCGCGGAACGGCTCGCTGTCGTCGACGATGAAGACGCGGCCCACCGCCACCCGGTCCATCTCCGGACGGTAGCACCCGGCGGCCGTTTCGGATCTCGGTGCCAGCACTGGGAAAACCGCTCTCGAAAGCCAGTGCCGGCACGGATGTGCCCAGATCCGGTTCGCCCGACACTCCTTCCCATGAAGGCCGTCCTGACCGGGCTCGCGCGCGTGTTCGCCGTGATCGTCGTATTCGTGGTCGTCCGTGGCCAGATCGACTCCGACTCCGACTCGGGCAGCGTCGACTACCCGTTCACGTGCGCATGACAGCGCGCCGCGCGTCGCTGTGGCGGCATCCGGTGCTGACACCCGGCTACGCGGCGGCGATCGCGTTCGGTGCCGTCGCCCTGTCGAGCGTCGTCGTGGCGTCGGCGTCGGCGCCGCAGTCGCCGGTCACCGGCAAGCCGGAGCGGGTCACCGTCACCTTGGTCGAGGCGTCGGGCGCCCGGCTCCCGGACGACCTGACCGTCCAGATCCGGCACGGCTCGACCGTGCTGGCCGCAGACGGGATCGTCACGCAGGGCCGATCGTCCGCGGACGTCCCTCCCGGCGACCACGAGGTGTGCGTGGTCTCGTCGACGACGCCGATGCGGGTGGCCGGGTCGGACCCGGCGTCGGTGTGCATCCGGGAGCGGGTGTCCGCCGACACCCCGACCAAGGTGACAGTCGAGCAGGTCCGCGTGGTCGCGGACAGGACGGACGGGGACGACCCGCTCCCGAACGACAGCAAAGTCACGATCAGCTACGCGCAGCGCGAGCTGCCGGGCGGCGCCCTCGACCCGAACGGGCAGTTCACGCCGTCCGAGCTGCCGCTGAACGCGGTGGTCTGCCTGGACCCGCCGACCGGTTGGCGATTCGCCGACACGAAAACCCGCGACCAGCAGTGCCAGTCGGTCACCAACCCGGCAGCCGACGTGCTGTTCCGCCTGGAGAAACCATGACGGGCAGGGCCGTGACGGGACGAGCGGAGCGGATTCCGCTTCCGCTGCTCGCGGCCTCGGCGCTCGTCGCGGCCGGATTCGGCTGGGCCCTGCTGTTCCGGGACCGCCCGTTCGAGACGACGCTCGCCGTGGTTCTCGGGTCCGCCGCCGTCGGCGCGCTGCTCGCCGCTCTGCTGGGGCAACCGCTCACAGACCGCGCCCGGCCCCCGGACCGCCCGTCGTCCGGGCCGGGCGCCGGCGGCGCGAAGCCGCAGACCGCGCCGCCGCAGACCGGGCAGCCGGAGACCACGCAGCTCGTGCTGCCGGTCGGGCAGCCGGCTGGCGGCGCCCCGTCCACGGGGCAGTGGTGGAACAGGGACGCCCCGCCACCGGCGGCGCCGACCACCGCGACCGCGCCGACCCGCCCGGCTCCCCGCGATCTCGGGGAGCTGCGCGACTCGGCCCGCGTCGTGCAGTGCCCGCGCTGCGGCGCGTTCCGCCTCGACGTCCGGCACGCCGGCGCGGGATATGCGTTCCGCTGCCGCGCCGATGGCCACGAGTGGACCTGGCTACCCGGAACCACGTGGCCGGTCGTCGTCGTCGCGAGTCGCCGCCGGAATACCCGTTGACCCGGGACCGCGCCGGGCTCAGGACCGTGTCGAATCCAGAACCGCGAGTTCAGAACCACGAGTTAAGAACCGCGAGTTCAGGACCGTGTTGACCAGGACGGATGGACGAATGTACGAGCAGACCTTCTCCCGTACCAACCCCGGCTGCATCGTGTTCCTGCTGGACCGGTCCGACTCGATGAAGCAGCCGTGGCAGTCCAGCGGAGGCACACTCGCCGAGGGCGCCGCCCGCGCCGTGAACAAGATCCTGCTCGATCTGTGTGTGAAGTCGGCGAAGGAGGTCGGCGGCCGGGCCAGGCACTACTTCGACGTCGGGGTCTTCGGCTACGGCGCCTGCCCGGTGGGGGGCGGCGAGGGCGTCGAGCCGGCACTGGCCGGGCAGCCGATCGTGCCGATCCCGCAGGTGTTCGACAACCCGCTGCGGGTCGAGGCCGAACAGTCGGTCGACGCCGTCGCCGGCTCCCGGCTCCCGGTCTGGATCGAGCCGGTGTTCGGCTACCGCACCCCCATGTGCCAGGCCATCGCGACGGCGGGCGAGCACGTGTACGGGTGGGCGGCCAGCCACCCCGACTCGTTCCCGCCGATCGTCATCAACATCACCGACGGGATGGTCACCGACAGCCCGTTCGACGGCGCCGACCTCGCCGAGTGGGCCGCCCGGCTCACCTCGATCGAAACCCGCCACGGCCGGACACTGCTGTTCAACATCTTCCTGTCACCGACCGTCGCACCCGAGGCGCTGTTCCCGGTCACGGCGGCGGACCTGCCCGAACCGGGCCCCGAGCTGTTCGCGATCTCCAGCACGCTGCCGGCTTCGATGGTCGCGAACGCCCGCGGCGCGCGGGTGGAGATCGCCGACGGTGCCCGCGGATTCGTGTTCAACGCCGGCCTGGCGACGCTCGTGTGGTTCCTGGAGATCGGCACCCGGGTCGCCGACGTCCGCGACCGGTGAGGACCTGCTGATGATCCTCGCCCGCTCCGCCTGTTTCTGGCTGGAGAAGCTGGGCAGCGCGGCATCGGAATGGGAGGACGCCGCCGCCTGCCACGACGGCGACCCGGCCACCGGTGTCGCCCCCCGCTACGTGGTCGTGGACGGCGCCACCGAGGCCTACGACGCGATCCGCTGGGTGGCGCACCTGGTCGGCTCGTTCGTCGCCGACACCGGGCCCGACCTCACCCCCGACGGGCTCCGCGCCTGGTTCGAGCAGGTCCAGCGGCTGTGGGTGGCCGGGGCGCCCGCGCGGTTCGCGACCGTCATCGAGGAGCACAAGTTCCACACGCAGGGGTCGTTCGCGACGTTCCTGGGATGTCGCCTCACCGGCCTCGACGGGCCCCGGGCCCGCTGGGAGGCCGCCGCCCTCGGGGACACCGTGCTGTTCCACGTCCGGGCCGGCCGGCTGCTCACACACTTCCCGCCGATCGACGTGGACGACTTCGGTCTCTCCCCCGACGGGATCGGCACCCGCCCGGAGGCACTCGGCCCGATGCTGCGTGCGCTGGAGCTGGCCAGCGGCGAGGTCCGGGCGGGCGACGTGCTCTTCATCGCCACCGACGCGCTGGCCCAGTGGCTGCTGCTGGAAGCCGATCGCGACGAGGCGTCGCTGTGGGCGGCACTCGCCGGCCTGGACCACGACGCGGCGTTCGCGGCGATCGTCGCCGACCAGCGCGCGGCCGGGCGGATGCGCAACGACGACGTCACGCTGCTGCGGGTCCGGCTCGCCACGGCCGAGCCCGGCGCCCTGGTGGTCTGCTTGTGACCGACCAGCTGTCCGCCGAGGACTACATCAAAGCCGTGCAGCGGCCCGACCTCGTGTTCGACCGTCCCGAGTTGGTCGAGGCCCGGTTCGACGTGCACCCGATGCTGGGCATCCCCGTTCCGGCGTCGGGCAGCACGGCGGTCGTGTTCCGGGCGACGGTCGGCGGCACCGCGCAGGCGTTACGCTTCTTCACCCGCGAGGACGCCTCCACCCAGCAGCGCTACACCGCGCTCAACGCCTGGTTCACCGAGCGCGGGCTCAACGGCGACGTCGCGGGCTGCCGCTGGGTGGACGACGCGATTCTCGTCAACGGCCGGCGCTGGCCGATGGTCCAGATGGAATGGGTGGACGGGCACACCCTCGACCGGCACGTCGAGGACCTCGTCGAGGCCGACGACCGCGCGGCGCTGGCGATGCTCGCCGCGTCCTGGCGTGACCTGTTGCGCCGGACCCAGGCCGCCCGGTTCGCGCACGGCGACCTGCAACACGGCAACGTGCTCGTCGACACGGCCGGCCAGCTGCGCCTGGTCGACTTCGACAGCTCGTGGATCGCCCCGTTCACCGGCTCCCGGCCGCCGTCGGAGGGCGGACACCGCAACTACCAGCCCCGGAACCGGCCCTGGGGCCCGTGGATGGACACCTTCCCCGGGCTCGTCATCTACCTCTCGCTGCTGGCGCTCGCCCGCGAGCCGAAACAGTGGGAGCAGCTCAACGACGGCGAGAACCTGCTCTTCCGCGACAGGGACTACCAGCCTCCGCACCGGACCGAGGTGTGGTCGTGGGTCGAGCGGCTGCACGACCCACGGATCGACCAGCTCGCGGCCCGGCTGCGGGCCTGCTGCGCCCCGGGCTGGACGGCCACCGGCGACCTGGAAAAGCTGATCTCGGGGCCCGTCCCCTGGTGGACGCACACGGCCGCCCAGCCGCCAGCCGGCGCGCCGCCCGAGGCCACCACCGCACCGCTCCCGGTCATCACCCCGCCGGTCGAGGTCACCACCGCGCCGGTCCAGGGCACCACTACACAGCCCCAGGGCACCGCCGCGCCGCGTCAGAGCACCGCCGCACGTCCGTGGCCTCGTCCCCAGCCCGCTCCGCCGGCCGGGCAGACCGTGTGGTGGAAGCAGCCGCCCGGACAGCGGCCGGAACCAGGGCGACCAGTGCCGGCGCAGCCCGGACCGGCGCAGTGGGCTCCCCTGCGTGCCGCGGGGCGACGGCTGCGCGCAGTGGGCTGGTACCTGTTCGCGGTGGTCTCGACGGTGGCGGCCTGGGGGCTCGGCAGTGCCCTCGTCTCCGCCACGCTCACCGGCATGACCCCCTCCGACGAGGCCGCCGTCTCCGCGCTGCTCGCCCTTGTGCCTGCGCTGATCGTCCTCGTTCTCATGGTCCGGCGACGGCGACGGCGACGGCGACAACCATCGGGGAAGGCGCGATGACGCAGCGGATGTTCGGCCCGTACCGCATCGAGGAACTGCTGGGCCGCGGCGGGATGGGCGAGGTCTACCGGGCCTACGACACCGGGCAGCAGCGGATGGTGGCCCTCAAGCTCCTGCTCCCGAGCCTGGCCGGGGACTCGCACTACACCGAGCGGTTCCGCCGGGAGTCCGAGACGGTGGCGCAGCTACGCGAGCCGCATGTGATCCCGATCCACCGCCACGGCGAGATCGACGGCCAGCTCTTCATCGACATGCGTCTGGTGGAGGGCGCCCACCTGGGCACGGTCCTGCGCGGCGGGCCGCTCGACCCGCGGACCGCCGTGGACGTCGTCGAGCAGATCGCCTCGGCGCTGGACGCCGCGCACGCCGACGGACTGGTGCACCGCGACGTCAAGCCGTCCAACGTGCTGTGCGCCGGCCGCGGACGTCCGACCGACTTCGTCTACCTCGTCGACTTCGGGATCGCCCGGACGGTCGAGGGTGCCGGGATGACCGCGACCGGGGCGGCGATCGGCTCGATCGAGTACATGGCGCCCGAGCGGTTCCTCTCCGACCGGGTCGACCACCGGGCGGACGTCTACTCGCTGGCCTGCCTGCTCTTCGAGTGCCTGACCGCGCGCAGGCCGTTCGTCACGGCCGAGCGGCTCGGGGTGATCAGGGCACATCTGGAGGAGCCACCGCCCGTCCTGTCGGCCGTGCGGCCCGGGGCACCGGCAGCCCTCGACGCCGTCATCGCGCAGGGCCTGGCCAAGTCACCGGCCGACCGGCATCCCGCCGCGTCCGTGTTCGCGGCCGCCGCCCGCGCAGCCCTCGGCTCGGCGGCCCCGGCTCAGCCGCCCGCCGCCCCGGCCACGGGCGGCAGGTGGTGGACGCGGACGAACGCCGCCCCCGCGGCGACCCCCGCGTCCTCGCCCCCATCTGCGCCTGCGCCTGGTCCGCCAACGCCAACGCCAACGCCAGCGCCAGCGCCGCTCGGCTCGCCCGCCACACCCGCGTCAGGCTGGTGGCAGGCCACAAGCACACCACCGTCGACACCGCCCGCACCGCCGGCCACACCCGCGTCGGGCTGGTGGCAGGCTACGAGCGCCCCGCCGCCAACGCCGCCCGCATCACCGGCCACCCCCACCGCGCTCTTCGAAACCAGGCACCACCAGCCGAAACGGCCAGCCACCGCCACGCCTTCACCCACGGCGCAGGGGCCGGGCTCCCCAACCTCCGGGCTACCGCCAACGGCACCGGCGCCGGGCACGCCCACCTCCGGACCGCCACCGACGGCACTGCCACCAACAGCACCGGCGCCGGGCACCGCCACCACGTCCCGCCCGGGCGGGACGTGGTGGGGGCGTAAGGCCACGGCGCTGCATCCGGTCGGGGCTGCGCCGATCGTCATCGGCCGCGCGCCCGAGTGCGACATCGTGCTCACCGACCCGCTCGTCTCGCGCCGGCACGCCGAGCTGCGCCAGGCCGGGACCGAGCATCGGATCGTCGACCTCGGCAGCTGGAACGGCACGTTCGTCAACGGCCACCGGATCAGCCAGGCGGCCACGATCGGGGCCGGGGACATCGTCGGCATCGGGCATGCCCTGCTGCACCTGCAGGGCGGCACCCTCGTCGAGTACACCGACTCGGGTGACATCTCGTTCGAGGCCGACGGCCTGGCCGTCACCCGCTCCGGCCGGCGGCTCCTCGACGGGGTCGGGTTCGCCCTGCCGCAGCGCAGCCTGCTGGCCGTCGTCGGTCCGAGCGGCGCCGGGAAGTCCACCCTGCTCGGCGCGCTGACCGGGCAGCGCCCCGCCGACTCCGGTGAGGTCCGCTACGCCGGCCGCGACCTCTACGCGTCCTACGACGAGCTGCGCCAACGCATCGGCCTCGTCCCGCAGGACGACATCCTGCACCCGCAGCTGACCGTCCGCCGGGCCCTGCGGTACGCGGCCGAGCTGCGGTTCCCCGCCGACACATCCGCGGCCGAGCGCAACACGCGGGTCGAGGAAGTGCTCGGCGAGCTGGGGCTGGCCGATCACGCGGACCAGCGGATCAGCACCCTCTCCGGCGGCCAGCGCAAGCGCACCAGCGTCGCACTGGAGCTGCTCACCCGCCCGTCGCTGCTCTTCCTCGACGAGCCGACGTCCGGGCTGGATCCGGGCATGGACAAGTCGGTGATGCAGACCCTGCGCACGCTCGCCGACGACGGCCGGACGGTGGTCGTCGTCACCCACTCACCCGCGCAGCTCCACCTGTGCGACCGGCTGCTCGTGCTCGCGTCGGGCGGCCGGCTCTCCTACTTCGGCCCGCCCGGCGAGGCGCTCGGCTACTTCGGCCAGCGCGACTTCGCGGACATGTTCCTGCTCCTCGACCAGTCCCGGGACGTCGACTGGACAGCCCGGTTCCGGGCCTCGCCCCAGTACGCGAAGTACGGGATGCCGAGCGGCGCGGCGCGGTCCACGGTGGGTCCCGCGGTGCGTCCGGCGCCAGCCGTGCCGGACCCGCCGCCACGCCAGCAGCCGGCACTGCGCCAGTTCGCCGTGCTCGCCCGCCGCTACCTCTCGGTGATCGCGGCCGACCGGGCCTATGCCCTGTTCCTGTTGGCGCTGCCGCTGGTCCTGAGCCTGTTCGCGCAACTGCTGCCGGGTGGGCACGGCCTGTCATGGAAGAGCCGGCAGACCAACCCCGACGACGACATCGCCCCGCTCATGCTCATGCTCGTCCTCGGCTGCGCGTTCACGGGATTCGCCGGAGCGTTCCGAGAACTGGTCAAGGAGCGCTCCGTCTTCCGCCGGGAGCAGGCGATCGGGCTCTCCCGCAGTGCCTACCTCTGGTCGAAGCTCGCCGTCCTGGGCATGATCACCAGTGTGCAGGCGGTGATCCTGGCCTTCGTCGGGCTGGTCGGCAAACCCGGGCCGGACACTCCGCTCGCGCTGGGGAGCGGGGTCACCGAGGTCGCTGTCGCCATGATCGCGGTCGCACTGGCCGCGATGGTCCAGGGGCTGCTGGTCTCGGCGCTGATCAGCAACGCCGATCGCGGCATGCCGATCCTGGTCGTCGTCCTGCTGTTGCAGTTCCTGCTGTGCGGGCTGCTCATCCCCCTGAACGGCCGCCCGCCGCTGGAACAGCTCGCGTACCTGATGCCGGCCCGGTGGGGGTTCGCGATGGTCGCCGCGACCACCGGCTACCGGCAGGGCGACCCCGATCGTGACCCGCTGTGGAAGGACGACGCCGGCACCTGGGCACTTGACCTCGCCGCGCTCCTGCTGCTGACCGCGGCCGTCGCGGCGGCGACGTGGCCCGTGCTCCGCCGCGGATCAACCCCCCGGAAGGGCCGCTGATCACCGCGCGGCATCGCCAGCGAACCCCTGGGCTACACCGGTGACCGACCGCCGTGACGGAGCCCGGGACCGCAGGGTGTGACGGCAAGCCGTCGCGCGGAAGAAGCATGGGCGGCCGTTAGGATCACGCGTCGTGTCGACGGAAATGAGTGGGTTGGCCACGGTCGACGGTGAGGACCGACAGGGCGTCAGGCCCCGTCGTGATCGTTGACCGGGCGCGGGTAGCGGCGGCGCTTCCTGGATATGAGCTGGATGACCAGATCGGTGCTGGCGCATTCGGGCTGGTGCTGGCCGGCAATGCGCCGGGTTCCGGACCCGCGGCGCCGGCGCCGGATCATCATCGAGCCGACCGACGAGGGCCTCGACCGGATCAACGCCTACTACGCCGGGTTGACCGCCCGGACCCGCGAGAACCTGGCCGCCTTCAACGACGACGAGCTGCACACCCTCCTGCGATTCATCGAGGTGTTCCGCCTCAGTGCGCTCGCCGAGATCCGCCAGATGCGCTCCATGTCCTGACCCCGAGCCCTTCGCAGGGCGTACCAAGTCCAGACGGCGGAACCCATCAAGATTGGCAAAGGTCGTCGAGGGCAGTGGTGACGTGGCGGGAAAAGCGAACTTCGCAGGCCTGCTGCGTGCAGCGTTTCACGCCCCTGCTGGTCGATGTGGCGCGGCCGTGCCGGCACCGTCCCGGGGACAGGTGGTTTGTCGACGAGGTGCGCCACGAGGCGCGGTGGATTCCTGTGGAGGTGAGAGACCTTCACCGCCGGGCTGTCGCAGCAGGCCGGTGTCGGTGCCGAAACCGCTGGCATCCGCCGCTTCCTCACAACGCAACAGTGCCCGAGCGGGCTGCCTAACGACGCGGACCAGGACCGATGGCCCAGTTCTGGCACCCCACACTCGACCCACAGCCCACGGTCACCCCGATCCCGGATTCCATCGTCCGCCGCACCCGCATCCTCGGCGGCATGATCAACGAGTACCGCAACGCCGGCCGACAACTCCCGTAGACGATCACCTCAACCGCAAAAGGCCAGCCCACAGACCGAAAATCAGATCTTGGAGTCCCCCAGGCACCAGCCCAACGCGAGTGTGCACCGGCGTGTCGCCGCACCTTCGAACGGATGTTCGGCTACTGTTGCCCACAGACTCTCCGCCGTCCACAGAACCGACCCGACTTCCGAAACTGTCGGTCCCACGGCCTAGCGTCGGCTCGTGGCCAAGACCCGCCGACCTCAGTCAGCATGGAGTAACTCCAATGGTGGGACCCGACCGCGACAAGGCGTTGGAGAACGCTCTTGCGCAGATCGACAAGCAGTTCGGCAAGGGCTCGGTCATGCGGCTGGGTGACGACACCCGCCCGCCGATCCAGGCCATCCCGACCGGATCCATCGCGCTGGATGTCGCGCTCGGTATCGGGGGCCTCCCTCGCGGGCGCGTCGTCGAGATCTATGGGCCGGAGTCGTCCGGAAAAACCACGGTCGCGTTGCACGCGGTGGCGAACGCGCAGGCAGCCGGAGGTATCGCGGCCTTCATCGATGCCGAGCACGCTCTTGATCCGGAGTATGCGGGGAAGCTCGGCGTCGACACCGACGCGCTGCTCGTCTCCCAGCCCGACACGGGGGAGCAGGCGCTGGAGATCGCCGACATGCTGATCCGTTCCGGCGCGCTGGACGTCATCGTCATCGACTCGGTCGCGGCGCTGGTACCGCGGGCCGAGATCGAGGGGGAGATGGGCGACAGCCACGTGGGTCTGCAGGCCCGCCTGATGTCGCAGGCACTGCGGAAGATCACCGGGGCGCTCGCGAACTCCGGCACCACTGCCATCTTCATCAACCAGCTCCGCGAGAAGATCGGCGTCATGTTCGGCTCTCCGGAGACGACCACCGGCGGAAAGGCGTTGAAGTTCTACGCCTCCGTCCGGCTCGACGTGCGCCGCATCGAGACGCTGAAGGACGGTACCGAGGCGGTCGGTAACCGGACCAGGGTCAAGGTGGTCAAGAACAAGATGGCCCCGCCGTTCCGGACGGCCGAGTTCGACATCGTCTACGGCGGCGGTATCAGCCGCGAGGGCTCCCTGATCGATATGGGCGTCGAGCACGGCATCATCCGCAAGTCCGGTGCCTGGTACACCTATGACGGTGACCAGCTCGGCCAGGGCAAGGAAAACGC
>NZ_SJXI01000074.1:0-23210 GCF_004337455.1 Parafrankia sp. BMG5.11
GTTCGGCACGTCCCGCCAGGGGCTGCCGGTACGGAACCTCCACATCACCGCGTTGAAATAGCTGCGCAGGTCAGGGATCGGACCGGACACCCCCAGCGGGAGGTACGGCTCGATCAACTCCCATTCACCATCGGTCAGATCACCACGCGTCATACCACTGTGCTACCAGCCGAAACACCCACACGAAGGACGAACACCCCGATTGTGATCCGGACTCAGAACAGGCCCTAGCTCGGAGGTCGGTCGGCGCCCCGGAGGTCGGTCAGCGGGGGTGGGAGCTGGGGCCGGCGTGGCCGGGGCCCGGGGGCCGGGGCCCGGGCCTCCGTGGGGTGTCGGGGCGGGTGTCGGGCTCGGCGGGGGCATGTCCGGTACGGCACCCCGAATCTCCGGTCGAAAAGTTACCGAGAGTAATTTCATCTCACCCTCCGTATAGCATCACCGCGTCATCGGCTACGAGCGGCTCTGGTCGACGAGCTTGCCGACCACGGGCCCTGACGAAGGGATGAGGCGCGGGGGTGCCACAGGAAATCACTTCGGATCGGGGAACATCGCCTCAGGAGGCTGCCAACTCCGGCGAACGCAACCCGAAACACGCGCGACGCGGTCGCCACAGGCGTCCCACGCTCTGGCGAAGCCGGGCCCGGACCCGGGCCCGGCCCGTGGGACCGAGCGATATGGAACCACGTATCGGCGGGCCGCCCGCCGGGCACCTGGATCAGCCGGGCGGCGGTACCTCGGGGCGGCAGGGCGGCAGCGTGGACAGCGCGCGCGGCCATCGCATCGTCCGCGCACCAACCGGTCGTCGGCGGTCCTACCTGCGATCGACGATGCTGCGTCTCGCCGTCCTCGCGCCGACCCTGTTGGCCGGGGCGACGATCGCCGGCAGCGGCGCGGAGGCCCTGCCGGTGCCGGGAGCCCTCATCGAGGACACGTCGATCGGTTCGGGGGTCTCCCAGGTCAGCTACTTCGGCGACTGGTCGGCGTGTACGCGGTGCGGCCCGGCCACGCCCAACAATAGTTACCGGGAGTCGGTCCAGCCGTCGAGTGGCGCGGTGCTCCGGTTCTCCGGGACACAGGTTGACGTCTACGGCGTCCTGGGCCCGTCCGGGGGCATCGCGACGATCAGTGTAGACGGCGGGACACCGACCGCCGTCGACACCTACGCGGCGGCCGGTACGGTGAGCCGCATCTACCAGTCCGGGTTGCTCAATCCCGGGATCCACACCGCGGTGATCGTCAACATCGGCTGGCGCAACCCGGCTTCCAGTGGTGTTCGGGTCGTCTTCGACCGGGCCCAGGTGTTCGTCGAGCAGCGCGGCGATCCGGGGAACCGGTCGGGTCAGCCGTGGCTCTCCGGGGCGAACGGAGATCCGATCCAGAACCCGGCGAACGTGGACGCGTTCTGCGAGCGCCGGGGCAGTCCCTGCGATCTCGCTCATGTCTTCGTCTCCCGTAACAACTGGCAGAACATCGTTCAGCCGTCCTGGACCCAGGCGAACTTCGCCGGATGGCCGGGCCGCCTCGTCATCTCGGTGCCTCCCTTCCCCGAGAACTCGGGGAACACACTCACCGCCTGCGCATCGGGTGCCTACGACTCGCAGTGGCGCACGTTCGGCCAGACACTGAACTCCACCGGACGGCAGAACTCGATTATCCGGATCGCGTGGGAGGCGAACGGAAACTGGTACCAGTGGTCGGGTAGCAACCCGTCCGCCTATGTGGGCTGTTGGCGGCGGATCGCCGACGCCATCAACTCCACGGCCGAGCCTGACCCGCTGCTCGACTGGACCATCAACGCGCACTACTCGCAGAACCCCGCGAGCCATAACCCGCTCGACCTGTACCCGGGCGACGCCTGGGTGGACATCGTGGGCATCGACGCCTACGACCACTACCCGCCGTCCCGTACCCTCACCGAGTTCAACAACCAGGCGAACGCGGTCGGAGGCATCACCTGGCTGTACAACTTCGCCCGCGCCCACAACAAGTTGTTCGGTGTCGGTGAATGGGGGGTCGTGAGCGGACGTAACGAGAACGGTGCCGGGGACAACCCGAACTTCATCCAGTTCATGCGCGACTGGATGGATGCACGTGCTGGGCAGGGAATGTTCTACGAGAACTACTACAGCACCTGTGAGCCGCCGAATGTCGGGTCCAACCTGTACCGGCCGACCGGGCCGTCCTGTCTGTTCATCAACAACGCCTCCGCCCAGCGCTACACCGATCTGTGGAGCAGCCCTTAGAACTGACCGGTGACGGGGCGGGGCCTCCCGGCCGACCGGCCGGACGACGGTCCGCGCCCAGTGGCGCGGACACGCCTCCCGGCAACCTTTCGCGCCGGGAGGCGTGTCCGCGGCCGGCCCTGACCGGCGCGTCGCTCGCGGGCACGTGGGGGGCCCGCGAGCGACGTCGCCTCAGCCCCGCGGCGGACCGGGGCGGGCGACGAGCAGCTCGACCAGCCGGTCCAGCTCGGCCGCGGGGTCGTCGGTGAAACCGGTGTGGACGGCCGACGTCTGCACCACGGTGCTGCGCGGGGCCGTCAACCAGCGGAACCGTTCCCCGCCGGGGAGCCGGCCAGGCGGTCCGGCGTCGAGGCCGCCGGCGCAGACCCGGCGCAGGGCCGCGAGGCTCGCCGACACCGCGTCCTGGTCGAGGAACGGATCGAGGCTGGCGAGGCGCTCCCGGTCGACGACGCACCGCGAGCCGAGGAAGCCGGCCCGTTGGCACCACAGCAGGACACCGACGTTGACGCACTCGCCGCGTTCGACTCGCGGCACGACGCGGATCATCGCGTACTCGAACAGATCAGGCACCGGAGCCTCCCAGCAGCCAGTCGGGACGTCCGGTACGCCGCTCGGCGGCGACGAGCGGTTCGGCGGGGGTGAGCATCGCCGCCAGCCAGGGACGGTCCCCCTCGACGCGGGACAGCAGCCAGTCGACGTAGGCCGAGCCGGGCACGTCCGTCCACTCCGCCGGCACCAGCTCGACGATCCGGGACAGCAGGTCCGCCGTGACCGCGGGTGCGAGCTCCCGGTCCGCGGCGGCGAGCAGCTCCGGTGCGTCCGCGCCCAGCACGGGGAGCAGGACGTGGTCGGCGAAGCCGGGCAGCGGCCGGTCGACCGCCGCCGCGGCGCCCGGCCAGTCATGGTGCGGGTACAGGGCCGCCCCATGGTCGATCAGCCACAGGTGGGAGCCCCACACCAACAGGTTCGGATTCCGCCAGGAGCGGTCGACGTTCAGCGTGAACGCGTCGAGCCAGACGACCCGGGCGGCGAGCGCCGGCTCCACCGGGAACGCCAGCGGGTCGTAGGTGATCGAGCCGGGCAGGTAGTCCATGCCGAGGTTGCGGCCGGGGCTCGCCCGGAGCAGGTCCTGAACCTCCTGGTCGGGCTCCGTTCGGCCGAGATCCGGGTCGACATCGACGAGGACCAGCTCGGGTACGGCCAGGCCCAGGCCGCGCGCGAGCTCGCCGACGATCACCTCGGCGACGAGCGCCTTGGGCCCCTGCCCTGCGCCGGTGAACTTCACCACCCACGTTCCGAGGTCGTCGCCCTCCATGACGCCGGGAAGACTGCCGCCCTCCCGCAGGGGCGTGGCATAGCGGGTCGCGAGGACATGACGAAGCACCGCACCAGCATGCCCGCCGGCCCACACGGCCAGCCGAGCCGGGCCAGACACCGAGGTGCCGGGCTGCACCGGACGTCGGACTGGGCCGGGAGGGAACCGCGGCGCACCGGTTCCGGTGCGCCGCGCCCCCCGACTGACGCGTGGACGTTCCGTCTCGAGACGGAACGTCCACGCTCCGTGTTCTAGGCCCCCGCGCGGCTGGAGGTGTCGCGCTCGGCCGGGCGCCGCCAGGCGAGGGCCGGGCGGGTGGGCGGCGGAGCGGGGGCCAGCACCCACGCCAGCGCGCGCTGGCCGCTCTCGGGCACGTCCAGGGTCACCGGCCGGAAGTCGGCGCGGCACAGGTCCGGCGGATGATCGCCCGAAACGTCGTCGCCGGCCACGGTGTCGCCGGCCACGTCGTCGAACAGCTCGCTGGAGACGATGAGCACCAGGTCCGATTCCGGGTGCTCCGCGAGCTCCCGGTCGAGGATGTCGGCGTCGCGCAGCCGGCACGCCTTCACCACCGCGCGCCCCCCGTAGCCCTGCTCGTCGACGCGGGTGATGCCCTGGTGCAGCGCGACCCGCAGCCGCAGCCGCGGCGCCGACTCCGCGTTCACCCGCACCAGGGTGCGGCGCAGCTCGCGGACGAAGTCGGAGACCACCCGGCCTTCGTCGATGCCGGGCGGGAACACCGCCAGCTCGCCCCCGGTCGGCCGGTTGGCCCAGTGCGCGCACCGGACGTCGGCCGCCGCGCAGGTCTCGTCCAGGACGGCCCCGAGCGGCGGCGAGGCCGGCGAGCCCTCCGGGAACTGGCCCTCCCGGCCGTTGTCGTATGCGGCGACGGCGATACACAGCCGCCGGATGCCGGGCATCGTCTCGTTCACGCACAGCCTCCGATGGTCACGGTCCGTCGGAGGCAACTGTTCACGCTGTGGGCACGGAACACATCGTCATGCGATGGGATTGTCCGAGCGACGACGATCAGCCCCGGCGATCAGCGATAAACGATCAGCGGGGGCGCGTCGTCCCGGCGGCCCGGTGCAGGGCCTCGACGTCGCGGATCACGATGGAGCGGTAGCGGGTATCGATGACTCCCTGCTGGCGCAGCTCGCGCAGGACCTTGTGCACCGTCGGCTCGGCGGCGCCGACGAGCGCGGCGAGCTCGGGCTGGGTGAGGGCGATCTGGACCCGCCGCCCCGGGCCGTCCGTCGCGTCAGCCCCGTAGGCGCGTTCGAGCTCGACGATCACGCGGGCCAGCCGGACGGCTACCGAGCACCCGCCGAACTCGACGCGGCGCCGGGTCGCGTTGCGCAGCTTGGCGCTGACGGACTGCAGCACAGGAGGGCCCGCGTCGGGATGGGACCGCAGGAAGGCGAGGAACGCCTCCAGCGGAATCACCTTCGCCAGCACCGCCCCGGCCGCGGTGACCGTCGCCGACCGGGGCTCACCGTCCAGGCCGGCCTGCTCGCCGACGAGGTCGCCGCCGTGGCGGATGGCGAGCAGGGCGAAGCCGCCGTTCTCGGTGGAGGCGGTGACCTTGACCCACCCGTTCAGCAGGAGCACGACGAAGTTGGTGCCGTCGCCCTCCCGCAGGACGATCTCCTCGCTGGCGTACTCACGGTAGGGGCCCAGACCGACGAATGCCGCCCGGGTCTGTTCGGGCAGCCGCCCGAGCAGGGTGGTCGACGGCCAGTCGCGCCGCCGCGGGCCCTGTTGCTCCGGACCGGTCCGGCCGATCTCCCGAACCATGATCCGCTCCCTTGCTGCCGGGTGCCGCCCATGCCGGAGCCCGACCGATGATCCACGAATTGCCCGATGTACCGGTTGATATCATCACGGCCGTTCCCGTATGTGAACGACCGGGTGCGGTCCGCCGGCATCCTCGGTTAAATCGTGGTCGGTCCCGGGCCGGGCAGCGGCATCCGCCGGGACGGAGCAGCGCCCCGCGGGTGCCGGATGGCGGCACCCGCGGGGGCCGGGCGGCTCGGACCCGGCTCTCGGCACCCTCAGCCACGAGGCGGCAGGCTCACCCGCGGTGCGGCATCAGGGCGTTCTCCGGGATCACACCCAGCCGACCGGCCTGGAAGTCCTCGATCGCCTGGCGGAGCTCGTCCTTTGTGTTCATGACGAACGGCCCGTACATCTCGACGTGCTCGCGGATCGGCCGGCCGCCGAGCAGCAGGACCTCCAGGTTCGGGGTGTGCGAGTCCTGGGTCGGGTTCGCCGCGAGGATGATGCGGTCCCCCGCGCCCAGCACGGCCGTCTGGCCGAGGCGCACGGGCGTGTCGTCCGCACCGACGGTGCCCTGACCGGCCAGGACGTAGACCAGCGCGTTGTACTCGGGGTTCCAGGGCAGGCTGACCCGCGCGCCGGGGCTGACCGTGGTGTGCACCACCGCGATCGGCGTGTGGGTCGACCCGGGGCCACGGAAGCCGCCGACGTCACCGGCGATGATCCGGACCAGGCTGCCGCCGTCAGGGGAGGCGATCAGCGCGACATCCTCCCCTTCGATGCTCTGGTAGCGGGGCGCGCTGAACTTGTCCTTCGCCGGCAGGTTCACCCAGAGCTGGACACCGTGGAACCGGCCGCCGCTGACGACGAGTGCCTCGGGCGGGGTCTCGATGTGCAGGATGCCGGAGCCGGCCGTCATCCACTGGGTGGCGCCGTTGGCGATCAGGCCGCCGCCGCCGTGCGAGTCCTGGTGCTGGAAGGTGCCGTCGATCATGTAGGTGACGGTCTCGAAGCCGCGGTGCGGGTGCCACGGCGTCCCCTTGGGCTCACCGGGCGCGTAGTCGATCTCGCCCATCTGGTCGGCGTGGACGAAGGGGTCGCGGTCGGCCATGCTCACCCCGGCGAACATCCGGCGGACGGGGAACCCCTCCCCCTCCAGCCCGGACGGGGCGGTGACGACCTTCTTCACCGGGCGCTCGACATCGCCGAGACCCGGCGCGGACAGCCTCGGCAGCGTGAGGGCGTCGGCGGTGACGGCTGGCATGGTGACCTCCTACGGAACCAGGCAGATCCTCTCATCGGACCCCTGCCCGGTCGACGGGGCGAGACCTCGCTCCCACCCGACCTAACAGTTGCCGATGCAACTACCCCCCTCAACCCACCGGGACGCCCGACCCTTCCCGACACCTCGAGCACCTTCACATCCCGCGCATCACGGCCCGCACATCACATCTCGTGACATCTCGCGACATCTCACGCAGACAGCGGCGTTCACCCAGGGCGATCAGGTTCGGGAACAACGATCCGCTCCGATGCCTTGAGCACGACAGGCTCAATGAGAGTGGGCCCAAGCCGCTCGACACGAGGGATGAAGGCCGCATGTCACACACCAGGCTCCTCCCGCTGCTGCCGCTGGACGACGCGGTCGTCCTGCCCGGCATGGTGGTTCCGCTCGACCTGTCGGACGCCGGGACCCGCGCCGCCGTGGACGCGGCCCGCGGCGGCAGGCCCGACTCCACACCCGACGCCAGGGCGCCGGGCATCTCCAGCCGCTCCTTCCAGCGCACCGCCGAGATCCTGCTCGTCCCCCGGGTGGACGGCGACCTCGCCGACATGGGCGTCCTCGCCGTCGTCGACCAGATCGGCCGGCTGCCGAACGGCGGGACGGCCGCGCTCGTGCGGGCCGTGTCCCGCGCCCGGGTCGGCACCGCCCCCACGCCGCCCGGCGCCGCCGACACCGGTGTCGTGTGGGCCGAGGCGACCCCCGTCGAGCCGGTCCTCCCGGCCGGCTTCACCGGCACGATCAGCGCGACGGCGACCGCGGGCACGCCGGGTGCCACCGGCGCCACCGGCGACCCCGACGGCGCGGCCGCCCGGCTGGTCGAGCTCGCCCGCGAGTACCGCACGCTGGTGACCGGGGTGCTGCGCGCCCGCGGGGTCGGCCAGGTCGCCGACACCGTCGAGGCGATCGAGAACCCCGACACGCTGGCCGACACCGCCGGCTACTCGTCCTACCTGTCGACCGCGCAGAAGCTGGAGCTGCTGCGCACCGTCGACGTGACCGCCCGGCTGGAGCTGCTCGTCCCGTGGACGCGGGAGCACGCCGCCGAGGTCGACGTGGCCGAGACCATCCGGCGCGACGTCCAGGAGGGCGTCGACCGCCAGCAGCGGGAGTTCCTGCTGCGCCGTCAGCTGGAGGCCGTCCGCAAGGAACTGGCCGAGCTGGACGGGTCACCCGCGTCCTCCGAGCAGGAGGACTACCGAGCCCGGGTCGAGGCCGCCGACCTGCCGGAGAAGGTCCGCGCCGCGGCGCTCAAGGAGGTCGACAAGCTGGAGCGGACGGCCGAGTCCTCCCCCGAGGTCGGCTGGATCCGCACCTGGCTGGACACCGTCCTGGAGCTGCCGTGGAACGAGCACGCCGAGGACACCTACGACATCGCCTCGGCGCGGGCCGTGCTGGACGCCGACCACGCCGGGCTCAGCGACGTCAAGGACCGGATCGTCGAGTACCTGGCGGTCCGCCGCCGGCGGGCCGACGCCGGGCTCGGGGTCGTCGGTGGGCGCCGCAGCGGCGCGGTGCTCGCGCTGGCCGGGCCGCCCGGGGTCGGCAAGACCTCGCTGGGCGAGTCCGTGGCCCGCGCCATGGGCCGCCGGTTCGCCCGGGTGGCGCTCGGCGGCGTCCGCGACGAGGCGGAGATCCGCGGCCACCGGCGCACCTACGTCGGTGCGCAGCCCGGCCGCGTCGTGCGGGCGATCCGCGAGGCCGGCTCGATGAACCCGGTGATCCTGCTCGACGAGGTCGACAAGGTCGGCTCCGACTACCGCGGGGACCCGACGGCGGCGCTGCTCGAGGTGCTGGACCCGGCGCAGAACCACACCTTCCGCGACCACTACCTGGAGGTCGAGCTCGACCTGTCGGACGTGCTGTTCCTGGCCACCGCGAACGTGCTGGAGTCCATCCCGGCGCCGCTGCTGGACCGGATGGAACTGATCCTGCTCGACGGCTACACCGAGGAGGAGAAGGTCACCATCGCCCGCGACCACCTGCTCCCGCGCCAGCTCGAGCGGGCCGGGCTGACCCCCGACGACGTCACCGTGGACGACGCGGCGCTGCGGCTGCTGGCCGGCGAGTACACCCGCGAGGCCGGCGTGCGTGACCTGGAGCGGGCGACCGCCCGGGTGCTGCGCAAGGTCGTCGCGAAGGTCGCACTGGACGAGACCGCCCTGCCGGTCACGATCGGCGCCGGCGATCTGGCCGGATACCTCGGACGGCCGCGGCACACCCCGGAGTCGGCGGAGCGCACCGCGCTGCCGGGGGTGGCGACCGGGCTCGCGGTCACCGGGGCCGGCGGGGACGTCCTGTTCGTCGAGGCGTCACTGGCCGACCCGGAGACCGGGGCCAGCGGAGTGACGCTGACCGGGCAGCTCGGCGACGTCATGAAGGAGTCGGCGCAGATCGCGCTGTCCTACCTGCGCTCACGCGGGGTGGAGCTCGAACTGCCGGTCGGCGACCTGCGTGACCGCGGGGTGCACATCCACGTCCCGGCGGGCGCGGTGCCCAAGGACGGGCCGAGCGCCGGGGTCACGATGACCACCGCGCTGGCATCCCTGCTCTCCGGGCGCCCGGTGCGCGCGGACGTGGCGATGACCGGCGAGGTCTCGCTGACCGGTCGGGTGCTACCCATAGGTGGGGTCAAGCAGAAGTTGCTCGCCGCGCACCGCGCCGGCATCACAACGGTGCTCCTGCCGGCGCGCAACGGCCCGGACCTTGACGACGTCCCGGCAGCGGTCCGCGAGGCGCTGACCGTGCACCTGGTTGCGGACGTCCGCGAAGTGCTTGAGCTGGCGCTGGAACCGGCCTTCGACACGACGCACACCCACGCCGTGGCGGCCTGAGATTGTCCGTTGGCGACTAGTTGGGTGCCGCCGCCGCCTCTCACAACGGCGGCGGCGGCACCTACGTGCCGACGCGACGCGCGGGTCCGGAACGCACGCGACACGCCGGCAGTTCGGTTAACACCTTGTGACGGCGCCCACGAAGGGCCGTCCGGCCCGCTACCTTCGGGGCGTGGATCGTGGCCGGTGCCTTCGGCAGGAGCGCGTCGCACAGGAGCGCATCCTGGCAGTGAGTCGACTACGGGGACGCCAGCGTCCGCGGGACAACCGCGGCCCCGGGCGCAGGCCGACCAGACCACCGGGCCGCAGGCCCCGCTGATCTGGTCGCCCCGCCGGGGTGGCGGTAACGCACGGGCTAGACTCGGTGCTTCACCGCAACCGTGGCGAAAGGTGCGCGCGGCGTGGACGCCTTCCGGCGCGGCTGGGTCGGCCTGGCACTGTTCCTCGCCGCGCTGATCATGATGCCGGTGCTCGTGGTCGAGTACCACAGTCGCCTGTCGGACGACGCCCGGTACTCCGGGGTCGACGCGGAGAGCATCATCCCGCCGGTGACCAGCACGGCGCCACCGCGGACCGCGCCCCCCGGCGTGATCGTCGGGTTCAACGGCGTCCTCGAGAACGAGACGCTGCGCGGCTTCCGGCACATCAGCCTGGAGACGACCGGTGACATCGGCGAGATCCACTACACGCTGACCGGCCCGACGGGCAGCCGCTATCCCATGACGGTGAGCGTGGCGCCCTACCTGTTCGCCCCGCACCAGACCGGCTGGGAGACGAGCGCCGTGATGGACGGCGTCTACTCGCTCGAGGCCAGGGCCGAGCGCCCCGGTGTGCCCGCGCGCAGCATCACCTTCACGATCCAGAACTCCACCCCGGCCGACGCCGGCGCTGGTGCCGGCGCAGCCGCTGGTGTCGGCGCCGGGCCGGTCGCGAGCCGGCCGCCGGCCTGAGCACCGCGACTGGAAGCAACCCCACCTCACGGTGAATATGGAGGCAGGTCGGGACGTGACGTGGTGGGCGGGGCCGGATCCGGAGGCGGTACGTGACGACAGCGACGGAAATCCCTAATGTGAACGGGATGGATCGCCTGGTTTGGATCGACTGCGAGATGACCGGCCTGGATGCCGGTTCCGACCTGCTGCTCGAGGTCGCCTGCCTGGTGACCGACAGCGAGCTCACCGTGCTGGACGAAGGCATCGACCTCGTGCTGGCGGCCCCGGACGCGGCCCTCGACCAGATGCTCCCGGTGGTCCGCGAGATGCACGAGACCTCCGGGCTCACCGAGGCCGTGCGCGGCTCCGACCTCAAGCTCGACGAGGCCGAGGAGCAACTCCTCAGCTACATCCGCCGGTTCGTCCCGGAGGCGCGCAAGGCCCCGCTGTGCGGGAACTCGATCGCGACCGACCGCACGTTCATCGCCCGCTACCTGCCCCAGCTCGACACCTTCCTGCACTACCGCATGATCGACGTCTCCTCGATCAAGGAGCTGGCCCGGCGCTGGTACCCGCGGGCGTACTACGCGGCCCCGGTGAAGTCGGGCGGGCACCGCGCCCTGGCCGACATCCGGGAGAGCATCGAGGAGCTGCGGTACTACCGCGAGATCCTCTTCGTGCCCCAGCCCGGCCCGACCACCGACGCGGCCCGCGCCGCGGCCGCCGCGATCCGCGCCTCCTGACAGCCGCGCCCCCGGCGTTCACCGAACCCCCGGCGCCCACCAGGCCTCCGGGGCCCACCGGGCGCACCGGGCGCACCGGGCCCACCGGGCCCACCGGGCGCACCGGAGCCACCCGCGGACCGCCGCCGGATGGGAATCGGACGGATTTCGGCACTCGATCGTGACCCGGCTGCCGCACGGGCACGTTCACCCGGTACGATGGCTGCGCCCGGTGAGATCCGGGCGATGGTGGGTGTAGCTCAGTTGGTAGAGCACCGGGTTGTGGTCCCGGGTGCCGCGGGTTCAAGTCCCGTCACTCACCCCAGATAGAGGGGGCCGCCGCCTGCGGGGGACCCCCTCTCTTCGTCGCGGGATGGCGTTGCCGCTCGCGCTCAGGGCGTCCCGCCACACTGCTGTGATCACGATGCGGGCGCTCGACGGCGAACCTCAGCGCGGCCCGCGCGCAGGCGAGGGAGTCCGCCACCCGCAACGGCGCCGCGACGGGCCCCACGCCGAGGCGGGAGAAGGGTGCCGACGAGAGCGCCCTCGCATCGGCGCTGACCGGCACCCCACCTGCGCCCACCGAGCGGCCGGACCGGGCCCGGCGCACGACGCCGATGTGGGCGTCGATGCCGCCCTTCTCGGCGGCCACGGTCGCCAGCACCCGGATGTCGCGATCCGACCTGAATCCGAGCATGCGAAGCGCGCGCAGCCGGTCGATCTCCGCGAGTGCGGACCTCTCCATGCGATGGCGGGGCGCGGCGGCGCTCCGGCGGCCGTGGCGGGGGACCGTGCTCCTCGGCCGCCGGAGCCCGGTTCACAACATCGGAAATATGGTCATACCGGCGGGATGAGGCCTACGTGTCGGCCCTTTCCCGCGCAGTGGCGGCAAGGCTCGAGATGCGGCGCGGTGCCGCCCTGGTCGGCGGCCCGAAGCTCGAAGACAGCTCGCCCGCCTCGGCAGGTGAGGCAGATCTGATTGATGATGCTCGGCCGCCCCGGGCTCGTGTCGGCCCCGGACGGCTGCTCCGCTGTGGTCACCGGTGAACTCACCTCCCCGGTCATGACAGACCGTGGGACGAGTGGTCGCGCGGACGGCCAGCGCTCGACGAACCCGACGGATGACGAACCCGACGGACGCTGACAGATCGCGGGCCGGAGGAATCCGGCCTAGGACGTGGCCCTCGCCGAGGACCGGGCTCCTCACCTCCCCGATGGCGCTGTCCCGGCGTTCGAGCTGCTCGATCGATCTCGCCGGACATCCGAGCGTGCTGGTCGACCGATGACGCTAGCCAACATCGACATCGTATGGGGTGGAATGCAGGAAAGGACCGCACAACTCTGTCTGCCACGTCTCGCGCTGAACCAGGCGTGGATACACCACCGGCCCGGAAGTGTGGCCCGTGCCGGGCGGTCCGGCATGGCGAGCCCTTCCAGATCCGTCCATCTCCCGCGCCGCCGCGGCGTTCACACCGGACCGGCATCCGCTCTACGCGGCTGCCAGGCTTCCCACCTGCCTCTTCCCTGCCGTCCGCCCGCCGATGCCATTCATGGTCACCCCTGGTTCCGTTCCGGGCGACACACGATTTCCAGAACGGACAATTCACCCATTACGGGAAAAGCGTTGTACAGGCCCGACACCACGAAGAAGACGCGCAGAGTACGGATGATCGCGCCGGACGCGGCCCGTCGGTGCTCCCGATGGCACGCACCGGCCACGTCCGGAGATCACACGAGGATCACCAGATGATCATCCGGCGAACACCGCCGTTCCCGGCCGCCCCGGCGACACCCACCGCGCCATTCACACCGAACACACTCCCGGAGCACACCGGAGACACTTATTCGATGTCGAACAGGCCCTGGCGGACGGCGTACATCACCGCCTCCATGCGGGAGTGCAGCTGAAGCTTGTCAAGAATATTGCGAACGTGGTTCTTCACGGTGTTCTCACTGATGAAGAGCTTCCGCGCGATCTCGCGGTTCGCCCGGCCCTCTGCCACCAGCTTGAGGACCTCGAGCTCGCGGGCGGTGAGGTGGGGCGCGTGCGCGCGCGGGCGGTCCTCCCCCCCACGGGCCATCGTCGCGAACTCGACCATGAGCTTCGAGGCCATCGAGGGGCTGATCAGGCTCTGGCCGTTGTGCACGGCACGCACCGCGTCGGCCACCTCGTGCGGCGGGATCGACTTCAGCAGGTAGCCGACGGCCCCCGCCTTGATCGCCTCGAACAGATCGGACTCCTCGTCCGAAACGGTGAGCATCACGATCCGCGTGCGCGGCACCGCGCGCTTGATGGCGCCGGCGGCGGCGATGCCGTCGCGGCCCGGCATCCGCACGTCCATCAGGACGATGTCCGGCGTCGTGCCGGACGCCAGGGTCAGTGCCTCCTGCCCGTCCGCCGCGCGCCCGACCACCGAAATGTCCTCCTCGGTCTCCAGCACGGTCTGCAGGCCCTGAAGGAAGAGCTCGTGATCGTCCACGACGAGAACCCGTATCGGCGTCACGTCACGGGTCGGGTCGGCATCAGCGGCCGACGGCGGCACCACACTGGCCGTCATCACACATCCGGAAATCGAGTTCGGTTTTTACGCCACGCGGCTTCTCCACCGCAGGCGAAAGCCGGTTCGGACACCTGCCCACTCTACGTGATGCACTACACACATGAGGTCGCAGGCGCGCTGAAGTCACCTCCGACTTCCATGTCCTTAACGCATCCGACATGCCGGAAATAGTACGCGGCTTCACCGCAAGTTTGGCGTAGTGGGACGTTCTGCTCTCCGTCCGGGACGCGACCCCGGCCCGCCAACAGGCTCGCGAGCTGTGCGGACGTCCGCCCACGGCCCCGGCGGGCGCATTCATCCGGCTGCTCAGCACAACCAGGCAACGACGCGCGGTAGCAACACGATCCGGGTAACAGGTGCTTCATAACCAGTTATCTGAGTCTCCTGGATGTACCGCGTGCGCGACGGCATTGAAGGCTGTTTGGTGGCGCCGCGATCGGATCAGAGAGACCCTCGTCAGATGGACGCCGCAGCCAGCACTCCCCCGTCCCGCCTGCGTCTCAAGCCGGGCACCGCCTGGGCCGACGCCTACTCGCGCGCCCGGCAGGAGGCCCCGGAAGCGTTCCACGAGGACCGCCTGCTCAACCTGTGGGGCGGTCAGTGGCGTCGCACCGGCAACCCGCTGCACAGCCTCACGCCGGTGGACGGCACCCCGATCGCCGGCCCGCCGATGATCGAGCCCGACGAGGCGCGCGAGGCCATCCGCGCGACCCTCGACGACCACAAGGAATGGCGCGACGTCCCGCTGGCCGACCGCAAGGCCCGGGTGACCGCCGCGATCGAGGCGATGGAGGAGCACCGCGACCTGCTCGCACTGCTGCTGGTCTGGGAGATCGGCAAGCCGTGGCGGCTCGCCCGCACCGACGTCGACCGCGCCCTGGACGGCGTGCGCTGGTACGTCGACGAGATCGACTCCATGATCGGCGGCCGGGCGGCCCTGCCGGGCCCGGTCAGCAACATCGCGAGCTGGAACTACCCGATGAGCGTGCTCATGCACGCCATGCTCGTCCAGGTGCTCGCCGGCAACGCGGCGATCGCCAAGACGCCGACCGACGGCGGGGCGGCCTGCCTGACGCTGGCCTGCGCGCTCGCCCGCCGGGCCGGGCTGCCGGTGTCGCTGGTCTCCGGGTCGGGGTCGCGGCTGTCGTCCGCGCTGGTGCGGGCCCCGGAGATCGGCTGCCTGGCGTTCGTCGGCGGGCGCTCCGCCGGCGGCCAGGTCGCCGCCGCGCTCGTCGACACCGGCAAGCGGCACTTCCTCGAGCAGGAGGGCCTCAACGCCTGGGGCATCTGGGACTTCTCCCAGTGGGACCTGCTCGCCTCGCACCTGCGCAAGGGCTTCGAGTACGGCAAGCAGCGCTGCACCGCCTACCCGCGCTATGTCGTCCAGCGCCAGCTCTTCGACAAGTTCCTGGAGATGTACCTGCCGGTGGTCTCCTCGGTGCGGTTCGGGCATCCCCTCGCCGTGGCGGACGACTCCGACCCGCTGCCCGACCTCGACTACGGGCCGGTGATCACCGCGGAGAAGGCGGCGGAGCTCGCCGCCAAGATCGACGAAGCGGTGACCAAGGGCGGCGTGCCGCTCTACCGCGGCGACCTCGCCGACGGCCGGTTCCTGCCCGGCCAGGACCGGGCCGCCTACGTCCCACCGGTGGCGATCCTCAACCCGCCGCCGTCGGCCGCGCTGCACCACGCGGAGCCGTTCGGGCCGGTCGACAGCATCGTGGTCGTCGACTCCGAGGCCGAGCTGCTGTCCGCGATGAACGCCTCGAACGGCGCGCTCGTCGCCTCACTGGCCTGCGACGACGACACCACAGCGCGCCGGCTCGCCGGGGAGCTCGCCGCGTTCAAGGTCGGCGTCAACAAGCCCCGCTCGCGAGGCGACCGGTCCGAGCCGTTCGGTGGGCGCGGCGCGTCGTGGAAGGGCGCGTTCGTCGGCGGGGAGCACCTCGTCCGCGCGGTCACCGTCGGCGCGGACCCGAACGAACGCCTCTACGGCAACTTCCCCTCCTACTCCCTCTACCCGGAGACGTGATCAGGCTCCACCCCAGGACCTGTTCGGCGGGCCGTTACCTCGAGACGGGGCGCAGGCCGTGCTCGGCGAGCGGCCCGAGGCGCAGACCCGCGTCGTCGCAGCGCGCCGCCAGCTCGGGCAGGGCGCCCAGCGCGCTGTGCCAGGCTCCCGGCGCGGACGTGCAGTCGCTGTCGTGCAGCAGCACCGTCGCGCCGCCGCGCAGATCGGGGGCGAGTGTCGCCAGCACGTTGGCCGGGGTCGCCGTCGCCGTCCAGTCGCGGCCCCACGCCGTCCACAGGACGGGGGTGAGGTCGAGGCGGCGCGCGGCGGCGAGCACCCCGGCCGAGAGCACCCCGTGCGGCGGGCGAACGTAGGCCGGCGCCCGGCCGGTGGTCTCGGTGATCAGGTCACGGGTGCGCGCGAGCTGGTCGTAGGTGGACGCCGGCCCGCGCAGCAGCATGGGCCGGTGATCCCACCCGTGGACGGCCAGCTCGTGCCCGGCCTCGGTCATCTCCCGGGCGAGGCCGGGGGCGCGCTCGAGCATCCCGCCGAGTACGAAGAACGTCGAACGGATCTCGAGCGCGTCGAGCACCTCGAGGAAGCGCGGCGTCGAGGCCGGGTCGGGACCGTCGTCGAACGTGAGCGCGACGTGGTCGGGCCGGCCCACCCCGGCGAGCCCTGGGGTCACCCGGGTGCGCAGCCGACGGAACGTGGCCAGTGACGGCAGGCCGTAGGCCAGTGCGCCGAGTGCCATGACCGCGCCACCCGCGGCCCACCGCCCCGTCTCCCACCGCCCCGTGCCGGACCGCACCATGACGGACACTGTGCCACACCCCGCGCCGCCCCCCGGTGGCACGCGCACCGCCCGTCGCCGTGGTCCGGCCGTCACCGTGTCCCGGCCGGTTGGTTCGGACGTCCCGTGGAGGGAAGGGAGCCACCGGGACGATCCATGACCTTCTGGCGGGCTTCCGGCGCTTCATGATTCGTCGTGCAAACGCCGGCCGGCTCGCGGGCCGCGGGCTCGTCCCGTCCGCAGCAGGGCCCCGGCACGCGTCGCGCCGGCGCGGTCCCTGGCCGGGCGACCGTCAGGCACCCGCGGCCGAACAGGCCGCCGGGGCCGAACAGGCCGCCGGGGCCGCGGCACCCGGTCCGGCACCGCCAGAAGAAGGAGGACCGGCACGATGCTCGAGGACCCGACGCTCGAGGACCCGACGCTCGGGGAGTGGTTCCTCACCGCCGAGGAGCGCGGCAACCCGGACACGGCCCTGGACGCCCGCCATCCGGACGCTCTGGCGTGGACCACCGGCAACCTCGTCCGCCCGCTGGTGCACGGGCGGGCCTACTTCTCCCGCCTGCTCGAGATCGTCGAGACCCTCGGCGAGAACGACCTTCTCCTGTTCACCGACTGGCGCGGCGACCTCGACCAGCGGCTGGACGGCGCCGGCTCCGAGGTCGGCCGGGTGCTGGGCCGCGCCGCCGCCCGGGGCGCCGTCGTGCGCGGGCTGATGTGGCTCTCGCACCTGGAGCTGATGTCGTTCAGCTCGCGCCCGAACCGCCGGCTGGCCGAGGAGCTGAACACCGCCGGCGCCCAGGTGGTGCTCGACCACCGGGTGCACCGCAACGGCTCGCACCACCAGAAGCTGGTCATCGCCCGCCGCGCCGCCGCGTCGGAGGACGCGGTGGCCTTCGCCGGCGGCATCGACCTCTGCTACAGCCGCCGCGACGACGCCGCGCACGCCGGCGACCCGCAGAGCCAGCCGATCGCCGACGCCTACGGTGCCGCCCCGCCCTGGCACGACATCCAGGCCGAGGTACGCGGGCCGGCCGTGGGTGATCTCGAGGTGACCTTCCGGGAGCGCTGGGACGACCCGTCCGCGCTGGACAACCCCAACCCGATCCGGCAGATCTTCTATCGGATACGCCCGGTCGAGACCAATCCGGACGGGCTCCCGCCGCAGGCACCCGACCCGGCCCCGGTCGGCCCGCACGCCGTCCAGATCCTGCGCACCTACCCGCGCCGGCGCCCGCACTACCCGTTCGCGCGCAAGGGCGAACGGTCCATCGCGCGCGCCTACCGCAAGGTGCTGCGCCGCGCCCGGCGGCTGATCTACCTGGAGGACCAGTACATGTGGTCCACCGAGGTCGCCCGGCTGTTCGCGGACGCGCTGCGCCGCGAGCCCGAGCTCCACCTGGTGATCGTCGTCCCGCGTTTCCCGACCCAGGGCGGGCGCTTCTCGCTGCCGCCCAACCTCGTCGGGCGCGAGAAGGCCCTGGAGATCTGCCGCGCGGCCGGCGGCGACCGCGTCGGCGTCTACGACGTCGAGAACCACGCCGGGACGCCCGTCTACGTCCACTCGAAGGCCGTGACGATCGACGACGTCTGGGCCTCGATCGGCTCGGACAACCTCAACCGGCGCTCCTGGAGCCACGATTCGGAGCTCGCCGTCGCCACCATCGACACCACCCTCGACCCGCGCGAGCCACGCGACCCCGGCGGCCTCGGCGACGGTGCCCGCGTCTTCGCCCGCGACCTGCGCCTCGGGCTCTGGCGCGAGCACCTCGACTGGGACGGCGACGACGAGGAGCTCATCGACCCCGAAGCCGGGTTCAAGGCGTTCCGGCGGCGCGCCGACGAGCTCGACGCCTGGCACCGCGGCGGCCAGGCCGGGCCGCGCCCGCCGGGCCGGATCCGGCCGCACCAGCCGCAACGCCTCGGCCGGCTCACCCGCGGCTGGTCCTCGCCGCTCTACCATGCCATCTACGACCCGGACGGCCGTCCCCGCCGGATGCGCCGCGACAACGCCTGGTGATCCCCCGCTCCCGGAAGTGGCGGGCGGGCGCGCCGCGCGGGAGGAAGGGCCGCGCGGCCGGGCGGGCGTAACACCAGCAAGCCCGCGCGGGCGCCGACTCCGACAACGGCCGCTCATGACCCGCGGGTCCCGGTGGGACATCCGGCGCGGGCCGCACCCGGTGCCCAGCCGTCCCGCGACGGTGCAGCACGATGTCCCCGGGACACATCCGGAACCGTGAGAACGAGGCCACAGCCGGATCGGACGGCTCCCGGGCCCTCGGCGCCCGTGCCGTCCCATGCCCGCGCCCGTCGGGAGGAGCTGCGCTGACCACGCCACGTCTGGGCGTCATCGGCTGGATGTTCGCGGGCGCCGTCGTCCTGGCCACGATCGCGCTGACAGCCGGGCGGCACGAACGGCACGATCCAAGGATCGTGCTCTGGGGTGACTCGCTCGCCTGGGAGGCGCGCGACTCCTTCACCGCGGCCGCCGGGAAGGACGGGGTCACCAGGACGACCACGCGGACCTGGGGCGGCACGGCGCTGTGCGACTGGTTCACCGACATGCGCAACCAGGCCCGGCGCTGGGATCCCACGGTGGCGGTCCTGTCCTTCTCCGGCAACACCGCCTCGGAGTGCATGCACGGCCGGGATCTGATCACCGCCTACCGGGAGGACGCCACCAAGGCCGTCGACATCCTGACCCGCCGGGGCATCGACGTCGTCCTCGTGGACGCCCCGCCGCGCAACGACCAGCCCGTCGGGCCGGACGGCCTCACCGAGCTCGACCGGGTCTGGCGCGAGGTCGCCGCCGGGAACTCCCACGTCCGGGTGGTGCCGGCCGGGGAGGTCCTCACCGACCAGGGACGGTTCGTCCCGAGGCTCCCGTGCCTGCCCGGCGAGCCCTGCGACCCTGATGGCAAGGTGGCCGTCCGCAGCCCGGACGGCGTCCACTTCTGCCCGGTCGTCCAACCCGCGATGACGGCGTGCCCGGTCCGGTCCCCCGGCGCGGAACGCTACGGGCGCGCCCTGGCCGAGGCCGCCCGCCCCTGACCTGTGTGAGTAAGCCCCACACCTGTCCGGGGCTGTCCGGGGCGCGGCCTACGGTGCGGCGGACGGCGCTGGCGGCGGTATGACCGGCGTCCGGTCCGAGGAGGATCGGGCCGGTCGGAGCAGGCCGCTCTGGTAGGCGATGACCACCAGTTGGGCGCGGTCGCGGGCACCGAGCTTGGCCATGGCGTGATGGACGTGGGTCCGGACTGTCAACGGGCGTATGGCGAGGACCTGAGCGATCTCCTCGTTGCTCCGACCCTCGGCAGCGAGCGTCATGATCTCCCGTTCGCGGGGGGGTGAGGCGGGCGAGGCGCCCGGGCGGCACCAGGTGGGAAGCCGGCTCGACGGTGGCCAGGAAGCGGGTGATGAGTGCCCGCGTGGCCCCGGCGGACAGCAGGGCGTCTCCGCGGGCGACCGTCCGGATGGCCGCCTCCAGTTCACGTGTGCGCTCGGCGTTCGCGGCCCGTTCCGCCAGCAGCCGCACGCAGGTCCGCCACAGCCGAGCCCAGCTCCCGACGACAACCGGGGCCAGCACCCACATGACGGGCCCGATCGTCTCGAGCACCAGCGGGCGCGACGGCGGGCCGGCGGTCAGCGCCGCACCGACAAGCGCCGCGGCCGTCACCGCCGCGAAGGCCCCGGCGACCACCCAGGCCATGTCGAGCGCCAGCCAGTAGACGGCCACGATCAACGGTCCCAGCAGCAGTGGGCTGAGCAGGTAGCCCAACGCGGCGAGGGCCACCGCGCCGGAGGCAGTCAACGTCGCCGTGACGAGCGGATGGCGGCGGCACAACAGCAGGGCTGCACGGACGGTCCGGCACATCCCGCCACCAGGTGACGATCATCGGCCCCGCTCCCGTCGACGGACGCGTAGATGGATCCGTCCATGGTGGACGACATCCGCCGCAAAGCAACCGCTACGGAGCGGCGGACGGGAAACGGGCCGCCGGCCGACCGACCGGCCGCGGCGGGGGCCTACTGCGATCGCAGTAGGCCCCCGCCCTGCAGGTAGACGATTGACGCCAAACCGTCCGATCGACAGGCTCGTGACACGGCATCTCGAAAGATGCCGCCCAGTTTGCCGATTCAGGAGGTCGGGACGCCGAACGGTGCGTCGACATTCGGGCTCCCGCATTCCAGCGGCTCCGCACAAACGCACACCTCGGCGCCCCCCACGCAACCATTCGAAAGGATTCATCGATGCCGAGGGGACCAAAGAGAATGCGGCGCCCGCACACATCGAGAACATCGCGGCGATCGAGTTCGTCAATCAAACGCCGCGGCGTCCGGCCGTTATTCTCGTTCCTGGTCGTTGCTCTCACGCTCGTGGTGGCGTCGTGCTCGGATTCAGGATCGACGACACCACCGGGCCCAGGAGCGACGTCCACGGCAGCGGCCGGAGCCACACCGCCGGCACCGAAGCCGGAGCCGATCTCCATCGAGGAACTCCCACTGCCACCGGTCGCCGGCAGCACCGACGCGGGTTCGTGCCCCGAGGCGATCAACCCGCACCGGACCGGATGTGTCGGCCAGTCGGTCGGACTGCAGTCGGGAGGCTTCCTCCCGGACGGCCGGAGCGTCGTCGCGCGGGTCACCTTCGTGGGCGCGCCCGCCGCCCCCGACCCGGCGAGCGTCCACAGCGGCTCCCAGCTGATCCTGGTACGGGCCGACGGCGGGAAGTTCCCCAACGGCGACGCCTGGAAATGCGTCACCTGCGGAGTGCCGGAGACGAACGCGGCCGGCCGCTCCCCCACCCTCGACTATCCTCAGCCGTTCACGGACGGAAAGCGGATCCTGGCCGGCACGAACATCATCGACTGCGGCTCACACCCGATCACCGACGAGGCGTGCACGCCAGAGCAGATCCACATCTAGCCGATTCGCTGGAACAACACCGCCGACGGTTCAGGAAATGGCGGCAGCATCCGGGAGCTGCGGATTCACCCGGACGACGTCCACCTCAGCTTCAACAGCTTCACCATCGCCAACGGCAGGTTCGGTCAGTTCGCCTACCTCGGCCGCCTCGCGTTCAACGCGACCCCTACCACCGGCACGCCGCTGACGCCCCGCTACGACCTCACCAACGTCACGCGACTGTTCGACCCGGCTGACACCCAGCCGGTCACCGTCGACCCGGACCACCCCGACGAACTCGTCTACAACCGTGACGCGCTCTCCGTCGGCGAACTGCGCGGCTTCAGCAGGACGGCAAGGAGGTCACCTACATCGGCTACCCGGAGGAGTCGTCGAACATCGACGTCTTCGCCGCCGATCTGACCACCGGGAAGGTCCGCCGGCTGACCGGCCATCCGGAGTACGTCGACCCGGTCGACCTCTCCCCCGACGGCGGCTGGACCGTCGCCATGGACACCCGCGGCTCCGACCGGCAGATGTTCCTCGCCGGCATGCGCGGCATCCCGCCGATCACCGACCTGATCACCACCAGCGCCACCTCGTCGACCCGCAACAACGGGCTGCGGCGCTTCTTCCAGCCGATCCTCATCGACCGCTACGGCGACCGAGGCGACTACGCGGGTCAGCAGCTCAACGCCGAGGGCGACGGCAGCCCCGGCAGCGTCAACGACCCGAACTGGAACGGCATGGCCGACCCCAAGTGGTCGCCCGACGGCACCGCCATCGCCTACTGGCAGGCGCTCGCCGTCTCACCGGCCTGCGGCGGAACCAACCCGCTGCCCTGCGAGACGTCCACGGAGCCCGGCGGCCGCACCTCACGCCTGATGATCGCGCACCTCACCAGTCGGAAGCCGAGCCCCGCGCCCAAGGTCGCACCCATCTCCGACGAGGTCCCCTGGGGCGTCGCCTACGAGCCGGGCAGCCCGACCCCGACCCGCCCGCGCCCCCCGGCCGGCACCTACACGCTGCGCGGCGCGAACCACGGCACCGCGAAGATCGAAATCACCGAAACGCCCGACAAGATCGCGATCGACACGGTCTCGGTCACCTACACCGACTACTCCGACGACGGCGCCACCACCCTCAACGGCGCGGAGAAGGTGACCGTGACCATCCCGGCCCTCACCACGAGCAAGGTCGACTGGTTCTCCGACCTCACCCAGACCGGCGCCACGAAGGCCACCAAGAAGACCAGCCCCGACGGCTTCCACCTCACCATCGACGTACTCACCAACATCTTCGGCGCGACGGGCACGCTGACGACCACCATCGACGGCAAGGCCTACCGCCAGCCGGCGAACGGCATGTAGCAGGCAGGGCGCCCTCCTACGGGGTCGGGCCTGCGCCGGCACGCAACCGCCGGCGCAGGCGCCGACCCGACCCGACCCCGGCAGCTCGGATCCCGGACGACGATGGACGTCACGGGCATCTCGGATGCCCTGCCCGCTCCAGGTCCTGCCGGTCTCCCTGGCCTCCAACGACCTGAGCCAGGCAGCACCGGACAGATCGACATGAACCGGACCGCGACCCCCCGCGTCAGTACCTCCGTGGAGCTGGTAAGGTTGTCCACGTCGCCGCGGGAACGCGGAGGCACGCGCCGCTAGCTCAATTGGCAGAGCAGCGGACTCTTAATCCGCGGGTTCGGGGTTCAAGTCCCTGGCGGCGCACCCGTATCTACCAGGTCATATGACTCTCGGTAGTCATTCTCAAAAGGGTTCTGTACCCAACTTTGTACCCAAACGTGTTCCGTGCCTGGATGGCAGATGCCCCGGGTGC